>JAEZDR010000123.1 GCA_023433265.1 Bacteroidota bacterium
ATCGCTATGGTGATAGATAAAAGCGGCAAGGTAAGCCTTACCGGTACATACGAACTCACCGCAGGAAGCTACGAAATATCGTTAAACGTAGTAGGTGAAAGAAGGTTTGAAATACAGCGTGGCAGCCAGATAACTTTTACCGGCGATCCCACCACGGGCATGATAAACGTTACGGCTGTTTACATAGCCAGTGCACCGGCATTAGACCTTGTACAACCACAACTGGTAGGTCGCTCGCCGGCCGAAGTAAATAGGTTTAAACAGCGCCTGCCATTCAACGTAATTCTTAATATCACGGGCGAAATTATGCAGCCCATCATCAAATTTGATATCAACCTTCCGGAAAACAGGGGAGGGGAATGGAGCGAGGTGGAAACAAAGCTTGAACAGGTAAGAAGGGATGAGGCTGAGCTGAACAAACAGGTTTTCGCATTACTCCTGCTGAACAGGTTTGTAGGTGAGAATCCCTTTGAAGCAGCCGATGTTAGCGGAGATAGTTATGCAGAGACTTTCATGCGGGAAACCGCGACAAGGGTATTGACCGAACAACTTAATCAACTTACCGAAGGAATGTTACCCGGAGTGGACTTAAACTTTGGCGTAGTGTCCTACGAAGATTACAGCACAGGTCAACATCAGAACAGGACAGATCTTACAGTCGGTGTTTCTAAGCAATTGTTGAACGATAGACTGAGGGTGAACGTGGGTAGCAACTTCCAGTTGGAGGGCGGGGCCAATACGAATCAGCAGCGCAACAATATTATTGGTGATGCCTCCCTTGACTACCAGTTGAGCTCAGATGGACGATACATCATTCGGGCCTACCGACGTAACGAGTACGAAGCGGTGGTTGAAGGGCAGGTGATAGAAACCGGTCTCAGCTTTATCTATACAATCGACTTTGATAAGTTCCGGGATATGTTTAGGCGTAAACCTAAAGAAGCAACGTTGCGGAAAGAAGAAAACAACAAAACGACAGCGCAGAAATGATTTGGAGAGCCATCACAGGAGCATTTGGAGTGCTGATGCTGCTAAATTCCTGCAGCAGCACTAAGAGTTTGCCTGATAACGAATTGCTGTACACCGGGGCTACCATTAAAACCCAAAACGATACCGCAATTAGCCGTAGCGAAAGAAAGGACATATCATCGGAACTGGAAGATTTAACCCGACCCATTCCAAATGCCCGGGTTCTGGGAATGCCCATACGTTTGTGGGCATACAATGCTGCCTATAACAAACACAAAAAAGTTGAGAAAGGGGGGTTATTTTGGAATCTTTTCAGGAGGCTTACGCGCGCTGAACCTCCGGTTGTATCAAGCGAGTTGAATCTTGAAAAGAACAGGGAAATATTAGAAAACCGGTTGGAAAACAAAGGTTTTTTTCATGCAGGAGTAACTGCTGACACTACGTTGAATGTAAAACGTCGGCGGCTGTCGGCTACTTACACTGCCAGCTTAGGCCCCCAGTATAAAATCCGGACGGTTACTTATCCGCAGGATTCAAGTGTCCTAAGTACTGCGATAAGGAACCATCAGCGTAGGAGCGTATTGCGCCCCGGAAGGGCCTATGAACTCCAGCGTATAATGAGAGAAAGAGACAGGCTTGACCTTATATTGAAAGATGAAGGGTTTTACTATTTCAAGCCGGAATACCTTATTGCTAAAGTTGATTCTACTGTGGGAAACCACCAGGTAGATATTTTCCTTAATGTAAAGCAGGAAACTCCTTACGAGGCAAGGCAGGTGTACAAAATAGGAGATATAGTTGTATTTGCTGACTATGAATTACATGACGATACTGCTAATCCAAAAGCGCAGGCAAAATATGTGAATGGCTATCACATCATTGATCCCGAAAATAGTTTCAACCCGAGAATATTTACACAGACGTTGATTTTTGACAGTGGAGAGTTGTACAGGAGGACGGATCATAACCTTTCCTTGAACAGGCTAACAACGATTGGACTGTATAAGTTTGTCAAGGTAAGGTTTGAGCCGGTTGATACAGTTGCCGACAACAGGCTGAATACGTTCTATTATCTGACAAGACTTCCGAAGCGGTCGTTAAGGGCTGAAGTGTCCGGGCTTAATAAGTCAAATAACGCTACGGGTTCTGAAGTGTCGCTTAGCTATAGAAACCGTAATTCTTTCCGTGGAGCGGAGTTGCTTACGGTAACCTTTTTCGGAGGAACCGAAAAACAGATATCAGGAAATCTTACTAACATTTCTACTAACCGGTTAGGGGTAGATGCCAACCTGATAATCCCCAGGATATTTCCTTTCAAGTGGACAACAAATAGCGGGTTTGTGCCTAAGACCAGGATAAATGTTGGCTACGAAATGTTTAATCGAAGCACGCAGTACACGCTTAACTCCATTAAATTTCTTGTCGGCTACAACTGGAAGGAATCGATCACTAAAGAACACCAGTTAAACTTTATCAATATTAATTTGGTCGACCCTTTAGTTATACAACCGGAATATCAGAAAATGCTGGATACAAACCTTACACTACGTAGGACGATCGAACAGCAATTGATTCTAGGTAGCAACTATAATTTTAATTACAACAGCCAGGTAATTCCCAATAGGAAGCTGCATAACTTCTTCTTCAATGGCAACATTGACTTATCAGGAAATTTAATAGGGTTACTTACAAAAGCTGATGCAGACAAAGGAAAAATAACGACTATCAGGAATGTGCCTGTTTCACAATACACTAGGCTGGAAGCGGATTTCAGGCACTACCTCCGCATCGATAGGACCAAAACGCTTGCGAGTCGGCTGATAGTGGGATCGGCGTGGGCCTACGGCAACAGCACACTAATGCCCTTTTCTAAAGCCTTCTTTATAGGGGGTACAAATAGTATTAGGGCTTTTAGAGCCCGCTCTCTTGGTCCGGGTAGTTATAACGCCGCCGCGTCAAACTTTAGGGGTATAATTCCCGACCAACCAGGCGACATAAAACTTGAACTTAATACCGAATTGAGGGCTAAGCTATTTTCCATAGTGCACGGAGCATTGTTCGTTGACGCCGGAAACATTTGGACCCAAAAAGAAGACGAAACGAGGCCGGGTTCCGGGTTTAAAAAAGACTTCTTGCGCGAAATTGCCGTTGGGGCCGGCGTTGGGCTAAGATTCGATCTTAACTTCATCGTGGTACGGGCCGATTTTGCATGGCCTCTCCGTAAGCCTTGGTTGGCACATCCTAACCAGTGGGTAACAGGCGATATACAGTTTTTCAACAAAGACTGGCAGCAGGATAACTTGATTATAAACCTGGCTATAGGATATCCATTTTAGGTCTCTGTCTGAAGTTGGTTAGAAGGGGAAGATTTTAATAGGAAAAAATTGACAAAAGACACGCTTCGTTTATCGTAAAACTCGAACCTTTCCGTTCTGTTTGCCGTATCGGCATTTATTATTAGTTATATTTAGTGTGCGGCGGAAATGCATAAAGATGACCAAGCTCATTTTTCGCGGTACTGTACCTCTCTACCTTAGTACGGTATAAGAAACAAGGCTTTGTACATTTCTTTAGCCATTGTGTAAATAATAATTCTCACACTTTAAAACTTTTGTTATGCCAGAATTTGATACCGCTCACGTCAAAAACATTGCACTGCTTGGACACTCGGGCAGTGGTAAAACCACACTCGCAGAAAGTATGTTGTTCCAGGCAGGGGTCATACACCGTCTCGGAACAATAGAAGAAAAAAACACCGTTGGCGACTATACAGATATCGAAAAAGAAAGAGGCAACACTATCTTCTCCAAACTACTTCACGCTCCTTATAGAGGTTATAAAATAAACATCCTGGATACTCCGGGCTTTGATGACTTTTCGGGCGAAGTAATTAGCGCCCTTAGGGTTGCTGATACCGGCGTACTAGTGCTGAACGCGGGAATGGGAGTGGAGGTTGGAACAGACATAATTTGGGAATACACGGAGAAGTTTAAAACACCCACAATATTTGTGGTGAATCAACTGGATCACCCTAAGGCCGACTTTGATAAAACAGTGCAGGAGGCTAAAGCGCATTTTGGTAATAATGTAGTACTCGTGCAATATCCGCTCACCGCAGGGCTGGGCTTCAATGCCATCATCGATGTTGCCAATATGGTGATGTACAAATACAAGGATGGCCAGGATAAACCTGAAAAACTGCCAATCCCGGATGACGAACGCACAAAGGCAGAAACCCTACATAAGGAACTCATCGAAGCAATAGCTTCCAACGATGAAGGCCTTATGGAAAAATATTTTGAGCAAGGAGAACTTACAGAAGAGGAAATGAAACTCGGCTTGCATAAGTCTATGGCTAAGCACGACCTGTTTCCAGTTTTTTGCCTCTCTGCAAAACAAAACCGTGGCGTAACGAGATTATTGGGTTATATAGATAATGTTTGCCCGCCATCGAATGAAATGCCTCCGCAGCTTACAAAGGATAATAAGGAGCTTAAGTGCGATAGCAATGGACCTGTCTGCATCTTCGTATATAAAACCGTAAGTGAGCCCCATATTGGCGATCTAAGCTTCTTTAAAGTCTACTCCGGTACAATAAAGAGCGGTATGGAGCTGGTGAACGAAACCACGGGAGTAACGGAAAAACTTAACCAATTATTTGTAGTTGAAGGTAATAAGCGCACCCAGGTAAACGAGCTAACAGCGGGAGATATCGGTGCTACCCTCAAACTTAGAAATACGCATACGAATAATACGCTTCACGAAAAGGGTAAGAATATTGAGTTGAAACAGATTGAGTTTCCTGAAGCTAAAATGAGTGTTGCTATAGCCAACAGGAAAAAGGGTGAAGAAGAAAAACTCGCAGCTGCGCTACACCAATTGAAGGAAGAGGATCCGACAATGCAGGTAGAGGTTTCGGCCGAACTTGGTCAAACCTTATTGCATTGCCAGGGCGACATGCACCTCACGGTGATAAAGTGGAAGCTTGAAAATATTTATCACCTCGATGTAGAATATACCCGTCCAAGGATCGCTTACAGGGAAACAATCCGCAGAGAAGCTGAGTCTACATATCGACACAAGAAGCAATCAGGCGGAGCCGGCCAATTCGGTGAGGTAAGCATCAGGATTGAACCTTGGTACGATGGTATGCCAGAGCCTAAGGATATAACAGTTAGAGGTCGCGAAACCTATGATCTTCCATGGGGCGGTAAGCTTGTTTATTACAATTGCATAGTGGGTGGAGTGATTGATACGCGTTTTCTGCCATCTATCTTTAAGGGAATTATGGAAAAAATGCACCACGGCCCTCTCACCGGTTCGCATGTTAGGGATATAAGGGTTTGTGTTTTTGATGGTAAGATGCACGCTGTCGATAGTAATGATATGGCTTTTAAAATTGCAGGAGCAATGGCATTCAGGGATGCTTTTCAAAAGGCCGATCCTCAGCTACTCGAGCCGATCTACAACGTAGAGGTTCTTTGTCCTGATGAGCTGACAGGTAATATTATAGGCGACTTGCAGGTGCGCAGAGGCATGGTTGAGGGTTTTGACAACGAAGGTCATTTTACTGTTGTTAAGGCTAAGGTTCCTTACGCCGAAATGAATGCTTATGCGTCAACACTTCGCAGCCTGTCGCAGGGACGCGCACGTTTCCGCACAAGTTTTGATCACTATGCTCCTGTCGCATTCGAGCTTCAGAAGAAACTTATGGAAGCATATAAGAAAGAAACACCTGAATTGGTGGAAGCTTAATGCGATGCTTATATTTATTTTATTAAGGGCTGCCTCGGCAGCCTTTAATTTTATCGGACTATTTTTGAGTTTGTATGACAATGCATGAAGTTCAAACGCTTTTCCCCAACCTTGAAGAGGGTTTATATGATGAGATTCTTACCCATGGTACTTTACGAGAGGTTAAGGCAGGAACAACCCTGCTTAAGGTAGGGCAGACCATCCGGTCTACTATGCTTATACTATCAGGAGTTGTGAAACTCTACCGTGAAGATAGTGAGGGGAGAGAATTCTTTATTTATAATCTCCAGGGTGGGCAGGCTTGCTCTTTATCCATGGTGTGTGCATTCAGGCATGAAAAAAGCGAAGTGCTGGCAAAAGCATTAACGGATGCCACCTTGCTGAGTATCCCGATTGAATTCATGGATAAATGGATGAGTACATACAAAACCTGGTACCAGTTTGTGATAACAACTTACAGGCAGCGGTTTGAAGAACTTTTAACTACAATTGATGCCATAGCTTTTTCAAACATGGATGAACGTTTGGAGAATTACCTTTTAAAGCAAACCGAAACCCTCGGTACCAATTTGAAGATTACTCATCAGCAAATAGCCAATGATCTCAATAGTTCCCGCGAGGTTATCAGTCGGCTATTGAAGAAAATGGAAGCGAAAAGATGGTTAACCATTCATAGGAATTCTATAGAATGGCTCCGTGAACCTTCTATTAACTAGCAACTGGTTACTTCAGCACTTTGTTGAAGATGGTTCCTTTCCTGCATACATGCGTTCCATAGGAGGTAACCGCCTGCAATATTGACCACGTTTGCAAATCCTGACTGCAATAATATTCTTTGAGCCAGGTATCCTCTTAAGCCTTGCTGGCAAAAAATATAAATGGTGCGGCCGTTATCAAAATCCCACAAACGTTTTCTTATCTCGTCCAGTGGTATATTTACAGCTCCCTCAATTGTTCCGTTACTAAACTCCTTCTCTGTTCTTACATCTACTAATTGCACGTCATTCTGGTGTAGAAGAGCCTCTTCCCAGCCTATCATGTGCACTCTTTTTTGAAGCATATTCTCTGCAACAAACCCAATCATGTTTACAGGATCTTTTGCTGAAGAGAAAGGTGGTGCATATGCCTGTTCAAACTCAGTCAGGTCTTCAACAGTGCCTCCATTTCCTATAAGGGTTGCTATTACGTCCAGGCGTTTATCAACACCTTCTTTCCCCACCACCTGTGCGCCTAGAATTCTTCCATCTGTAGGCGAGAAAGCAAGTTGAATGGTCATCAGGTTCGCACCTGGATAATAGCCAGCATGCGAGTTGCCATGAATGGTTGCAACCAGATGAGGAACGTCCGCTGCTTTCAAATGCTTCACAGCTAATCCGGTACTCCCGGCTACCATATCGAATACCTTAACGATAGCAGTTCCTATTGCACCTTTGTAGGTCTGAGTGTTTCCAAATACAATGTTGTTAGCAACAATGCGGCCCTGTTTATTAGCGGGACCCGCCAGGAATGTAAGCGAAGGCTTTCCGGTTAAAAAATGCGGATACTCAATCGCATCGCCAACAGCGTAAACATCGGGGTCAGAGGTTTGCAAATGTTTATTAACCCAGATTCCCTTGGTGACGCCAATTTTCAACCCCGCTTTTTCTGCAAGTCTGGTATCCGGTCTAACACCGATGGAAAGTATTACAATGTCGGCATCAATTGTAGAATCGTCACCAAGATGTACTTGTAAACCATTGCCTGATGCTGAAAATCCTTCAACAGCTACACCTAGTTTCATCTCTACTCCTTTGGCCCTGATTTGCTGTTGCAGCAAAGCTGCTATCGGATAATCAACGGGTGCAAGAACTTGTTCCAGTTTTTCAACGATCGTTATTTTAATTCCCAGTTCGTGCAGGTTCTCGGCCATTTCCAACCCAATAAATCCAGCACCTATCACAACTGCCCTTTTAATGCTTTTATCTGTTACGTACGATTTGATATAGTCTGTATCATTCACGTTTCTCAAAGTGAAAATACCCTTGGTATTGATACCCGGCAGGTTCGGTCTGATGGGCTCTGCCCCTGGAGATAGTACCAGTTTATCGTATGTTTCAGTATAGGTTTCGCCTGTTATGAGATTGCGGGCTATAACTTTTTTCCCAGTCGTATCTATATTGGTTACTTCTGTTGAAATTCTTACATCAACATTAAACCGGTTTGTAAAAGCAGCGGCCGTTTGTACAAAGAGCTTGTTCCTTTCCTTTATCACATTGCCAATGTAATAGGGCAAGCCACAATTCGCATAGGATATGTACTCGCCTTTTTCAAATATTACTATTTCAGCTTGTTCATCTAATCTTCTTAATCTCGCTGCGGCGCTTGCTCCTCCGGCTACTGCACCTACTATAACATATTTCATATATCTCGTTATGGATGCAAATTGTACTTTATTCTGTAGGCTATGAGTGATTTCGGTCACAATCACAGATTCTGCAGTCCATTGGTAGAATTTTGTTTGTGACACTTGTCACCGGCTATCATGATGCTATCTTGCAACTTCGCATTATGTCCGAGCTCATGGGTTACATAGCGGCACTTCTAATTGGTCTTTCGCTGGGGTTGATCGGTGGGGGAGGCTCCATTCTTACAGTTCCTGTACTCGTTTACTTGTTTGGTATTCAGCCGTTACTGGCTATTTCTTATTCATTATTCGTGGTTGGTTTAACCAGCCTTATCGGAGCTTTCAACAGCTACAGGAAGGGCTTTGTGCATTTACGCACTGTATTTCTTTTTGGTATAACCTCCATTATTGTTATTGTGCTCACGCGCCGGTTTTTACTACCGGTAATCCCCCCTGCTTTTAGCGTGGGAGGGATCCGGGTGGAACTTGGTTCGTTAACAATGGTAGCCTTCGCTCTACTCATGCTGCTCTCCTCTTATTCTATGATAAAGGGTAAGGGTACACCTGTTGAGGTAGCCCATCATAGCCACAGTTATTTAAAATTAGCTGCTTTCGGAATTGTAGTTGGGCTTATAACCGGTTTTCTGGGTGCCGGAGGTGGTTTTGTGCTTATACCTGCGCTGGTGGTGATGTTAGGTATGCCGATGAAAACAGCGGTAGGAACATCTCTGCTAATCATTGCACTCAATAGTCTCGTCGGATTTGCAGCCGATGCAGGCACCTATCACACTAACTGGAAGCTGCTGACAATCATTTCCCTTATAGCCATTTTAGGAGTTATCTTAGGAGGTGCCTTATCATTAAGGATTCGTGGCGACAAACTGAAAAAAGGTTTTGGATGGTTTGTTTTGATGATGGCCTTATATGTGTTAGTGAAGGAATTATTATTCACTAATTTCTCTCAGTAACTTTTGTCACTATCCCTATGGCTCTAAGAGGGCATCTTTGCCGGATCTTAAATTATAATAACTTATGAAACACTGGTTAATAAAGCAAAAAGGCTATTTTATCGGAGCTGCGGTGGGTGCTTTAGGAGGCTTTCTTTACTGGAAGTATATCGGATGCCTCGACGGCACATGTGCAATAACCTCAAACCCTCTTCATAGTACGGTATATTTTGGACTGGCAGGCTTGTTAGCAGCCTCCTTTTTCAAACAGGATCAAAGCCTTGAAAAGAAAGATAATAATATAAAACAGAATTAATGATGGACATAGTAACACAGCCCTGGCCTTGGTATATAGCAGGCTTTCTAATTGGATTGGTAGTCCCGGCCCTGCTTATTCTGGGAAATAAGCATTTCGGCATTTCTGCTAACCTGAGGCACGCTTGTGCTGCCTTTTTTCCGGCAAACATTAAATTCTTTAAGTACGATTGGAAAAAAGAAATCTGGAACCTGTTTTTTATTGGTGGGATTTTCGTCGGGGGTCTGCTGGCCGTTATGTTTTTAAGTAACCCGGCAGAGATTGAAGTTTCTCCCGCGCTCATGGCGGAATTAAATGAATATGGCATTGCTTCAAGCGACTCCTTATTACCCCCTGAAGTTTTTAGCTGGTCATCCTTACTTACCGTCCGTGGTTTGATATTATTGGTGGGTGGCGGTTTCCTGGTAGGCTTCGGTACCCGGTATGCAGGTGGCTGTACAAGTGGACATTCCATTATGGGGTTGAGTCATTTACAGGTTCCTTCGCTAATCGCTACGATAAGTTTTATGGCCGGCGGTTTTATCATGGCTAACCTGTTCCTTCCCTTTATTATGGCGCTTTAAAAAATCGTGGATTGAATGATGCAGAAGAAAGAGATATTAAACAAACAGACATTGATGGAGCAAACGAGCGAAGCAATAACAGACTATGAAGTACGGTCACAGGATACTATTTGCGTTAATGATACAGAGCTGAAACATCCGTGGTGGTACAATTTTAAATACCTGTTCGTAGGTATAGTTTTCGGAATAGTGTTCGTGAAAGCTGAAGTCATTTCATGGTTTAGAATCCAGGAAATGTTTCGGATGCAAAGTTTTCACATGTACGGAGTGATTGGTACTGCCGTAGTAACCGGCATGATCTCTATCTGGCTAATCGAACGTTTTAATGTCAAAACAATTCACGGTGAAGAAATACACTTTCACCCGAAAAAATTTAATAAAGGGCAGGTAATCGGCGGTTTGTTGTTTGGGTTTGGCTGGGCAATGACAGGTGCTTGCCCTGGGCCCATGTTTGCTCAGCTTGGAATGGGCTTCTCGGTGGTGGCTGTAGTATTGGCTAGTGCTGTGGCCGGTACCTGGGTATATGGATATATGCGGAACAGGCTGCCTCATTAGAAGTGAGTGTGTGACAGGTGTCACCAATTAAATTTATCTATTAATTCATTTTCGCAAATAAAAGATCGATATGCAAATAAAGCAATGGGAAGACAAGAACCTTTCACACTTTAGTTACGGAGTGCTAAGTGATTGTTCAAAACAAATTGTGCTGGTTGATCCTGCACGCGATGTACAGCCTTACCTCGATTGGGCTAAAGAACAGCAGGCAACAATTGTAGCTATTATCGAAACCCATCCACACGCCGATTTTGCAAGTGGTCATGCTGAACTACGACAATTAACCGGGGCTACTATCTATACCCATAGCCTGGTTGGAGTAAAATATCAACATAAAACTTTTGACGATGGCGAAAGTTTCGAGATAGGGAACTTGAAGTTTACTTCTTTGCATACTCCTGGTCATTCGCCGGATAGCATTAGTATTTTGTTGGAGCATCATGGTATGCAGAAAGCTGTATTTACCGGGGATACACTCTTTATCGGCGACTGCGGCAGACCCGACCTTAGAGAAGGTGTGGGCAACATTCAAACTACCAGGAAGGAACTTGCCGTTATGATGTACCATTCTCTTCGCAATAAGTTGATGCATCTAAACGACGATGTAGTGGTTTATCCTGCTCATGGAGCGGGTAGCTTATGTGGAAAAAATCTTTCAAAGGAAAATAGCAGCACAATAGCAAAGGAAAAGCAGACAAACTGGTGCCTGCAGGAGGCAACGGAAGAAGAATTCGTTGGTAATCTTTTAGCAGACCAGCCTTTTATTCCTTTATACTTCGCTCACGATGTGGATTTGAACCGGGCAGGCGCTCCTGCAATGACTGACGCTATTTCAGGAATCGAAATAAAAGAATTCGATTCGTCGCATAACCTGGATAGTACATTATGGGTTGTGGACGCAAGAGATGAAAAGTCATTCAAAGCCGGCCACCTTCCGCATTCTATGAACTTAATGGAGAATGGCAAGTTCGAAACATGGCTTGGTAGTATTATTAAGCCGGGTGAATCATTCTACCTGGTGGGTGATAGCAGGAATCAGCTTCAAAGGCTGCTGAAACGCATCGGTGCCATAGGTTATGAAAAGCAGGTAAAGGAAGCCTTTGTTGTTGAGGACGCTCCGATTGAACAAGAACCGATAGACCTTGAGCATTTTAAGCAAAACCCTGATGATTACACCATAGTTGATGTCCGGAACCATACAGAAGTAAAACAAGGTAAGCCGTTTGCCGGTAGCCTCTCCATACCACTCCCTGAAATTAGGAACAGGGTGGGGGAGATACCTACTAATAAGCCAATTGTGGTACACTGTGCCGCAGGCTATAGGAGTGCTGCTGCAAGTTCAATCATTGCCGCTAGCCTAAACGGAAATGCCAGAGTGCTGGATTTAAGCGATGCAATCAAGGATTTTAAGTAAAGCCTTCTGGATAATATTTATATCAGCTCCGTCCCATGACGGCGCTTTTTTTACAATACGAAACCTGGCTGAAGAGTAAGGAACGGTGCATTTTGTCTATCAATTGTAAAACATTAGGCAAAAAAGGCCAGTCGGCAACCTTGGTGCAGCTTTTTACGTCTATTTTCAATCTATCATTCTTTACTCTAATATTGCACTGCCTGGAGAGATGTAGCTAGATGAAGAGACACTTACTCGTATTATTTTTTTGCTGCATGGTTGCAACTGCACATGCTTCACATATTGTGGGGGGTGAAGTGTTTTACACTTACCTCGGCCCCGGCGTGGGTGCCAATACAAGTAGATACCTAATCTCCTTGAGGCTTTTCAGGGATTGTAACCAACCCTGCGGAGGCCAAACAGGCGTTGCTTGTTTACCTACAGTGGCAAACATCGGCATCTTTACTAATGCTGTTCCTTTCGGGCGGGTATTGGACGTTCAGTTACCCCGGACTTCTTTTGTGCCCATAACACTTTCAGCTTATCCTGCTTGTATCAACGTGAAGCCACCGGTATGCTACGAAGTAGCAACATTTAGCGGAGAAGTAACACTGAATAATAATGCGGCGGGATACCGCTTGTCGTACCAAAACTGCTGTCGTGTAACCTCTGCTAATGTTACATCAAATGCTTCTACACCTACAGGAGTTCCGGGTGCCACATACGAAGCTGTTATGCCGGGTACTGATCTTCTTCCCACAGGAGTAAACTCAAGCGCAGTATTCTTACTAAAGGACACCGCGCTGGTTTGTAACAACAAAAACTTCACGCTCAACTTTACCGCAACCGATCCTGACGGAGACTCCCTGTCTTATGCATTTGTTGCAGCCTACGGAAGTGGAAATATTACCGGGGCAGTAGATCAGCCACCTAATCCTCCTCCATACGGAAATCTTACTTACAACACTTTCCTTGGTTATACTGCCGATCAGCCATTGGGGCCTAATGTTTCAATAGATGCCACCACGGGAATAATAAGCGGGGTTTCTCCTGCCAATGGCAACTATGTTGTAAATGTGCTGGTATTTGAGTGGAGAAACGGATTTGTTATCGGTCAGCATAGAAAAGACTTTGTGCTAAAGGTGGAAGCCTGCGACTTTGCAGCTGCCACCGTAGCATTGGATAACTATGTATGTAAAAGTTTCACGACTACTTTCCAAAACCTAAGTACTTCATCGTCAATCACAGGCTACCTCTGGAACTTTGGCGATCCTGCAAGTGGTGTCAATAACACTTCTACACAGCCTACGCCTAGTCACACCTTTACTGATACCGGTACTTTCAAAATTAAACTGACCGTATACGGAGGGCCTGGTTGTGAATCATCAGATTCCGGAAGTTGGCATGTGTTCCCCGGTTTTGTGCCCAATTTTGACTACGTAGGCAGTTGCTTTCAGACTCCTTTCCAGTTTATAGATAAATCCACAGCAGTTTATGGCACTGTAACGGGATGGAAATGGGACTTTGGCGTTCCTGCAGTAGGAACCGATACGTCTTCATTTAAAAATCCATCCTATAAATATGATGCACCGGGTTCATATAACGTCAGGCTAATTGTTGGTAGTACCAAAGGCTGTAGAGATACCATTATCCGGCCTGTATCCGTAACAGAGAAACCTTTTCTGAAATTGCCTTTCAGGGACACGTTGATTTGTTCCATCGATACATTGCCATTACTCGCAGAAACAACAGGGGCTAGCACGGTAAAATGGACCCCCAATTACAATCTGAGCAACACTAACATTAATAATCCGTTGAGTTGGCCGAAGGACACGACCGTATACGTAATTTCTGTAACGGAAGGTGTGTGTACTACTTCTGACTCCATCCAGGTTAACGTACTCGATTTTATTACCGTAGAACTGCCACCCGACACAACGATTTGCAGAGGAGACTCCATACAGTTGCGCCCTGAAACGCATGCATTAAGTTTTCAATGGTCGCCATCTGCCGGGCTAAACAACAGCACATTCAAATACCCCATGGCAGCGCCCCAGGCTGATGTTATCTATAAGCTAACAGCAAACCTTGGTAAATGCCAGGACCGGGATAGTATGAAAGTCAAGGTAGTACCTTACCCTACGGCTGTTATCAATCCGGTGGGCCCTGTATGTTTTGGCGAGCTGGTTCAATTGCAAGGTACAGCGGGAGGGTCAAGGTTTGAATGGTCGCCGGCTTCATTGCTTACCGGAACAAACACCCTCAAGCCGGTAGCAAACACTCCCGTAACTACCGATTTTGTGCTTACCGTTTATGATACCATCGGCTGTCCAAAACCTTTTTCTGATACGGTAACATTAACGGTTAGGCCGCCGGTTCCTGCTTTTGCAGGTAACGATACAGTCGTTGTTCTAAACCAACCTTTGCAACTTAATGCATCAGGAGGAGAACTGTATTCCTGGACACCATCGCTTGGGTTAAACAATCCATCCATTCCAAACCCTGTTGCCCTTTTTACAGGAAACCCTCCTGATGTAGTCAAATACCTTGTTACTGTTACTTCCAGTGAAGGTTGCAAAGCGCAGGATGATGTGGTAGTAAGAATATTTAAAACGAACCCCGACATTTTTGTCCCCACAGGATTTACACCCAACCAGGATGGAAGGAACGATGTTTTAAAAGCAATTCCGGTTGGAATTAAACGGTTTGAATATTTCAATATTTATAACCGATGGGGCCAGCTATTGTTCAGTACATCCGATGCCAGTAAAGGTTGGGATGGTAGCTTTAGTGGAAAAGATCAGCAGTCTGGTACCTATGTATTTACAACCCAGGGAATTGACTATACTGATAAGCCTGTTGTTAAGAAAGGAACCGTGGTGTTGATACGATAATGGTTCTTTTGGACCCCGTAGGTGGACTTAGCTGTTTGGTATAAAGACGGTTGATTTGCTAATTGGTTAGGGGACTGTTTCGATAACTGTGTAAAGGGCGACAGCGACAAACAGAGGAGCTTTGCGGGATAGAATTGAAGCAGATGTATGCCAAGTTAGCCGTGGGTAATAAAGTGCTAAGAGATGTAATTACGAAAAAGTTCTATAGCCCTGCCATTTACCGCTCACCGGCAGGCGCAACTTCTCCATCTCCCCTAAAAAAAGCAGCTTTTTGGGGGGCAAGTCCGAGGCAAG
>JAEZDR010000055.1 GCA_023433265.1 Bacteroidota bacterium
GCAGAAGCCAATCCCTACCTGCAACAGCACGCAGCGCAGGAGCAGTTTATACTTCCCGCCAAGGCACCAAAGCCGCGCGTGAAGAAAGCTTTCCCTTACGCCATCACCATAACATCTGAATACATCGCCCTCACTGGCGGCAGACTGCAGCAGCTTCTAAAAACCTGCACTAACAGCGACCTCGCTTACCGCGCGGAGCAAACGCTAAAAGGCCTCGCTATCAGTCCACCCGCGGTTATCTCTCAACGCCAAAGAGCCTGACACTAAAACCTTTCACTTCCCTGGCACCCTTGTGCCCATCCGTGAAATAAGGCGCCATTTGCCTAACGTAAAGGCTCCATCTTCTCCATTTTCCCCTGCCTTATCACTGTTGCTTCGCTGCCCTTTCTCTGCCTAATCTCTGCCTCATCGTAAAGGCATCGATGCCCCATCCATTAGGACTCTCTGCCCAGCCCATTAAGCCTTAATACCATAACTGCGTACATTACAACAATCATTCATGAAAAATGCCTCACCTGGCTTGTCCGCCTTCCCACCTCCGCCTTCTACCTGCTACTTTCTAACCCCGCCATTTATGGCGGAGCTACACATTCCCGCACCTCCTCCCGCTCTCTACCTTCAACCTGCTATCTTTCTAACTCCGCCATTTATGGCGGAGCTACAAGCTAATAGATGGCAAGGGCTTTAGCCATGATCTCTGCAAGTTTGCCCACTTCTTTAGTCCCTTTCGTGCCTTTCGTCCCTTATGTCCCTTCCGTCCCTTTGGTCCCTTAGGTCTCTTATGTCGCTTATGTCCCTTCCGTCCCTTTCCGCTAGCACCCACTCGTCCCACTTGCCCACCCTTCCCACCTCCGCCTTCTACCTGCTATCTTCCCAACCCCGCCATTTATGGCGGAGCTACACATCCCCGCACCTCCACCCGCTCTCTACCTAACCATCATCTTATATCTACCTTAGGCCTCCCTTACCCCTCCCTTATAATGACCCAATACCGCTCTTAGGTTACTGCGTGCTTTGTTACACGTAAATGCGCACAAAACCGGAGTTACTCCCTGGTTAATGCATACGAAAAGGGTAGGGAATGCGTAGAGACAGCGTAACATTCCGACGGATCTGGTTTTCTAATTGCCCTCATGCCGGTAGAAACGGGAATAATGTCTCTTACATTCATCATTTTTGCAGCAAACATTCTCTATGACCAACCGGCAGCTATTTCTTCAACATGTAGCCCAAACAAGCCCTGAACCCCTTGCATTGGAAATAGTCAAAGCAAAAGGATGCAAGCTTTTTACTGCCGATCATAGAGAAATCCTTGACATTATCGCAGGTATCAGTGTCTCCAACCTGGGCCACAGCAATGAGGCTGTGGTTGCAGCGGTACAGGAACAGGCAGCAGCGTACATGCACCTGATGGTCTATGGAGAACTTGTTGAAACGCCACAAGTACAATACGCCCGGTTATTAGTGGAACATTTGCCCGATAACCTGGATACGGTGTATTTTACAAACAGTGGAGCTGAAGCTACCGAAGGCGCAATGAAGCTGGCCAAAAGAGTTACAGGTCGTCCAAACATCATCGCTTTTAATAAAAGTTATCACGGAAGTACACAAGGTGCATTAAGCCTGCTCGGGGATGAACATTGGCGCAATGCTTTTCGTCCCTTACTTCCGGGAATCTGTCATTTTGACTATGGCAGCACTGATGTTTTGACAGCAATTAACAGCAACACTGCTGCAGTCTTTGTAGAACCCGTACAGGCAGAAAGTGGGGTTACCGTTCCTCCAAAGGGCTGGTTGAAGGCGCTTAGAGAAGCCTGTTCGGCTGCAGGAGCACTACTTGTGGTTGACGAAATACAAACCGGTTTTGGCAGAACGGGAGCACTTTGGGCCTTTTCCGGGCATGGCATTACTCCGGACATCCTTTTGCTGGGCAAAGCATTGGGCGGAGGCATGCCCTTAGGTGCTTTTATTTCATCACATCACCTGATGAATCATCTTACTCATAACCCCGTGCTGGGGCATATCACAACCTTCGGCGGCCATCCTGTCTGTTGCGCAGCAGGTAAGGCGGCTTTCGGCCAATTGCTGCAGCAGGGGTTGATCGAAAAGGCTACCGCTAATGTATCCTCTCTTGTTGCTTCGCTTTCGCATAGTAGTATCAGGAAAATAAATAGTTGTGGAGCCTGGGCAGCAATCAGGTTTGAAAGTTTTGAGGTAAACAGGCAGGTAATTCAACAATGCCTTGCTCAAGGTGTATTGACCGATTGGTTTCTTTTCGCTCCCGAAAGTCTTCGCATCGCCCCACCGCTTATAATATCCGAACAGGAAACGCAACTAGCTGCACGGGTCATCAACCGTGCTATGGAAACTGTTGGATAGGTCTGTTTTTGTGTTGAAGATTAGGTTGGTATAACTATTGCGACAGTAAACTGTTGACAACAGTTAATAACTCTAAAAAAATCAGCTATGAGCAGCAACACAAAGTTAATCGCAGGCATTATCCTGGGTGCCGCAGCAGGCGCTACAGTGGCAGTATTACTTAGCAGCGATAAGGGAAAGGAATTATTGAGCAGTGTAAAAGAGTATGCTGAAAAAGCTACAGACGAGGTTTCGAATTTGTTCCAGAAAGGAAAGGATGCTGTAATAAATCAGAAGGACAAATACACTGATGTTACAGCATAACTGCTATGGAAGAAAAACAAACTTATTTTTCATCCTTAAAGCAGGAAGTTAAAGAATACATAGGCGAGCGGGTTTTACTGCTTAAGCTCAAAGCTATTAAAGAAGGAACCGGTATCGCAGGCATGCTTGTCGTTACCGTAATCATCTCGTTTTTGCTATTCTTTTTCTTCCTGTTTTTAGGCATTACCCTCGGCTTCCTGCTGGGAGATTGGCTAAACAGTATGGTGGCGGCATATGCCATTGTAATTGTACTATATGTAGCAATCATTGCACTCATTGTGCTTAATAGAAAAGCTATATCAGCCAGGTTTATGCGTACCGCGTTAAACGTTGCATTTCCTAAAGATGATGAGCACCATGACAGAAACACAAACTAGTGACAGGGATTTGTCGCACATAACAAGCCTTGCCGTTCTGAAACAGGAGATTGCTGCAACACGGGCAAGAATCAATTCGAAAGAACCACAGGTTGCAGCCTTGCTGGTAAGGTTACCCGAAGAAACGGTTAAAAAAGCGGTTTCTACGCTCATCTCCTTATTCCTGGCAAAGAAGATTGCTTTTCAAACCGCAAAAGCTATCAATACTGCACTTAAACTAATTCTCAACAACCGGCAGGAGAATAAGGAACACCATAACAAAGGAAAGTTTTTTAGCAGTATAACGCAGCTTGGCGTATTTAGTGCAATTAAAGTGCTGTTCAATAAGCTACAGAATAAAAAAGCAACTGAAGTTGTCTGATTGTCGGCCTGCTAGATATTACTATTCACCTTAGCAGGCTTGCTGAAAGGTTGTTGTACGTTTAAAAGAATATTTGTGGCAAGAATAGCAAGGATAATCGTACGTGTTTTTGGTTGGCTTACCGTTATTGTTCTCGGCATTTTCTTGCTGGTCTTTATCCTCATTCAATTACCTCCTGTTCAAAACGGAATCAGGAAAGAAACTGTTAGCTTTCTCCAGGATAAACTAAAAACGAAGGTCGTCATTGGTAAGCTCTCTATCAGCTTTCCGAGTAAAATCGTACTCGAAAATGTCTTGTTCGAGGATCAGCGTAAAGTCACGCTTCTGTCCGGCAAGCGGCTGGCGGTTAATATTAGTTTAATGAAACTGCTGGATAATCAACTTCAGATCCGCCATATTGAGTTGGACAGTGTAAGGACAAACATTTATCGCAGGAACGAGGATAGCTCATTTAACTTCCAGTATATAGTGGATGCTTTTGCTACACCCACACAGCCGGTAGATACCACTGCAGCCCCTATGTCGGTCGACCTGGACAGGATAGACTTCTATAATGTGGGCGGCAATTTTATGGATGCTCACACAGGAAATGACCTCGATTTTGTTGTAAAACGTTTTAGTACGAGGGTTACGCGGTTTTTACCTGATAGTATGCAATACGCTATTCCAACCCTCTTCGTTGATGGCCTTTCAGGCAAAATGCGTCAATATAAACCGCTTGTGGCGGTAGTTGAAAGCCAGGCGCAGGTGGAAGCTAAAAGCGACCAGCCATTAACGGCTAAGCTCGATTTGGGTACGGTGGATTTGAACAATATCAGTTTTAGTTATAACAATGATATTTCCTCGGTCGCCACTTCATTTAACGTTGGGGAAATGTTTGCTGAGGTCCAGTCCATCAACCTGCAAAGCCTTGAAGTTAACCTGACAGAATTAGCCCTCAAAAACTCGAGGAGCGTTATTAAACTGGGCAGAAGCACAGAAGCTAAGAAAGTAGCGGTGCAGGCAGGTAAGGAAGTAGAAGCGCAGGTAAACAATCCATGGAAGGTAAAAGTATCAGAAGTTGATTTTGAGAATAATGACTTCAAATTAGACAACGATAACGAGCCTATACAACGTGTAGGTTTTGATTATGCCCACTTTGATTTGAAAGACATAACACTGAAAGCCTCGGCTCTTGAATTTACGCCGGTTGCATTTAAAGGCAATGTGGATCAAATGGCTTTTGCAGATGAAAAAAGCAAATTCTTGCTAAAACAATTACAGGCAAACTTTATTTATGATGACAAACAAATAAGCATCGAAGATCTTTTGTTGGAAACGGATAAGACGGTGCTTCGCGACCGGGCGGTCTTGCGCTTTCCTTCGTTGGCATCCATTTCAAAAAACCCCGGTGAGATGCAGATAGATGCAAAACTGGACAGGACAAATATCTCAGTAAAAGACCTGATAACCTGGGTGCCCTCATTTGTAGAAGTACCCGCTTTTAGTCAAAACCAACATGCAGTATTTTACGTTAATACTGAAGTGTCGGGATATTTAAAGAACCTGTTTCTGCCTTACCTGCAGTTTAGAGGATTCTCAGGTACGAACATCGATGCTAAAGGACGAATTGTTGGCCTTCCCGATGCCCAAAATGCAGTTTACGACTTAACGATAAACAAGCTTGTTACAAACAAAAAGGATATAAATGCGCTGCTGCCAAAGGGAACGCTGCCTCCTAATATCAATCTCCCCAATAGCATCAATATGTCAGGGAGCGTAAATGGAAGTATGGCGCAACTCAGTTCCAGGTTTAACATCAACACGGATAAAGGTTCTATTGATGGAGTAGCAACCTTTTCTGGTACGCGTAAGAGCTACAATCTGCGTGCAAATGCAACAAATCTTGATCTGGGATATATCATTTCAAACCCGTCTTTGGGAAAAGTATCGGCAAACATAGTTGCAAGAGGGGTAGGCTTTGATCCTGCTACCGCCAATGCTATGGTGGATTTTAATGTTCGGTCGGCCAGGGTTAATGGATACACCTACAGAAACGTAGATGCCGACATTGAACTGAGAAAAGGCATCGCATATATATCTGCAGATTCAAGAGATCCAAATGCGAGCTTGAAAATAAGAGGAACTGCAAACTTAAAAGGTAAGTTTCCAGCGCTTGATTTTGATATTTCTGCGAATCGCCTGGACCTTCATGCTCTTGGGTTGGTTACTGAACCAATGGTCTTAGAGGGCGAAATTGACGCTGATATTATAAATGCTGATCCCGCAGCACTTGCAGGTACAATCAATGCAGGCAACCTGTTCATCACCTATAAGGGCGAACGTTATCATGCAGATAGTCTCAGCCTTGTAGCTACGTCAACTGCAGGCAGAAACTCACTTAAGCTGAGGAGCAAGTTTGCCAATGCAGATTTACAGGGACGGTATGATCTTACCGAGATTGCTCCTGCTGTAATGCAAACTATTGACAGGTACTACAATATACCAGGCTTTAAACCGGCTCCATTCAAGCCGCAGGAGTGGACGTTAAAGCTCTCGGTGTTTCCTGAACCGTTTTTATTTCAGTTCATGCCACAGTTGAAGGGGAGTGACTCATTGATTGCAGATGCAAGTTTCAATAGCGTCACCAATCAATTAGACGTTGCGGCCAAGGCATCGCGACTTGTATTCAACAACCAAACATTAGATAGCCTCAACTTAACTGCTGCAACAGCTGGCGACAGGCTCAATTATAGCCTTACGGCGCAAAGTTTCAACTCACCGTCGTTAAAGCTTGCCCACACAACTGTCGCTGGCTACGTAGCAAATAACCAGGTGTTAGCAGATGCAACATCAAGAGACCCACTTGGTAATACCCAGTATGCTTTTTCTGCGCTTGCGCAACAGGAAGGAGATGGCGCCCGAATAAAGGTTAATCCGGGAAATCTCATTCTTAACTATGATAAGTGGAATGTATCGGGCGATAATTATGTAGTTGTGGGGCCGAAGGGCATATTGATTAATAACCTGAATATCTCCCTGGGTAACCAGGCATTATTAATACAGAGTTCTCCGCCGCAATTGAATGCACCGATCAACATTAACTTCTCCAATTTCAATATTCGTACAATAGCACGCCTGGCCAACCAGGATACCCTTTTGGCTGATGGGGTGGTAAACGGATTGGCAATCGTAAGAGATGTGCTTGGAAAGCCCACGTTTACATCAGACCTAACCATAGATAACCTGACATATAAGCAGGATACGGTAGGGAATGTAAAAATGAATGTTCAATACGAATCTTCTAACGTTATAGATGCAAATGTTCAGGTGAGCGGACGGAATGATCTATCGCTGACCGGTAAATATTACGTCAGTTCAGAAGAAATGGATCTCAATGTGAACCTCAGAAGATTCGATTTGGCAACATTAAAAGGTCTGGCCGCACCTCATGTAAGAGATGCCGGGGGCGAAATGTTGGGAAATATCTCTATCAAAGGTAAGTTTACCGATCCGCGTGTTTTAGGCGATTTGAATTTCAAGGGAGGATTTATAGCGCCTTCGGTTTTGGGCGAACGCTTTACATTCCCGGATGATGGATTTACAATAACCAGTGATGGATTGAGACTAGAGAACTTTGTTGTGAAAGACTCGCTTGGAAACCAGGCCACCGTGAACGGAGCTATTTACACGAAGAACTTTTTAGACTACCGGTTCGATCTCACTGCGAAAACCAAGAATTTTAGGGTCATCAATTCTAAGCCTGGCTACCATAAACCCTTTTATGGATTACTTACTGTAGATAGCGACATTGAAATAACGGGCACGATGGAAAGCCCGCGAATTGACGGCTTTGTCTTTGTGCAGCGGACTACTGATTTCTATATCGTAACTCCAAGCCCTAATCCGGAACTTCAGTCAAGGCAGGGTGTCGTAGAGTTTGTTGACATTGACTCATTACGCGGCGATACCCTTCAACTGGCAATGGTGGAAGATACAGTTTCACGTTACGCAAATCTGAAAGGTCTGGAGTTCTATCTCAACCTTGAAACCGATACGGCAGCCCAGTTTACTGTAGTACTGGATGAAAGAAATGGGGATGCAATAAAGATGAAAGGAAATGGTGACATCGCTATGGTGATAGATAAAAGCGGAAAGGTAAGCCTTACCGGTACATACGAACTCACCGCAG
>JAEZDR010000129.1 GCA_023433265.1 Bacteroidota bacterium
CAGGCGATGGTTTATTAAGTTAATTGCTCCATAGGAGCAAAGAGTTGTAGCAACGAACAATGATCGAAGGGGTTATTGCTCCGTTAGGAGCAAAGGGTCGGTAGGTCTTATTTTGCTACCGATCCGCCGCCCCTACAGGGCGGAGACGCAGCCTCAGGCGATGGTTTATTAAGGTAATTGCTCCATAGGAGCAAAGAGTCGGTAGCAACGAACAATGATCGAAGGGGTTATTGCTCCGTTAGGAGCAAAGGGTCGGTAGAAAACGAACAATGATTGGGTGTCATCGCTCCGTAGGCCCAACGGGTAGGTGTATGCAAGGACAAGTTTATTATAACGTTTTAATTGTTAGTGTCTTCCACGGGTAGTTGCTGAAAAGTGAAAAAGGCTAAGGGCAGCGTACATTCATTTAAATTTGCAGGCTTAATTATGAGCAGGCACGGAAAGGTATTAGTGGCAATGAGTGGCGGTATAGACAGTACGGTTACCGCTTTAATGCTTCACCAGCAAGGTTATGAAGTGGTGGGTATTACCATGAAAACATGGGATTATGCTACAAGCGGAGCCTCCTCCAAGGAGACCGGTTGCTGTAACCTGGATTCATTTAACGATGCACGTGCCGCCGCCGTGGAGCATGGCTTTCCTCATTTCATCTTAGATATTCGCGAAGAGTTTGGCGGTTTTGTAGTAGAAAACTTTATTGAAGAATACCTGGCAGGGCGTACACCAAACCCCTGCGTGATGTGTAATACGCACATTAAATGGAAAGCGCTGCTGAAGCGGGCGAACGCATTGGGTTGCGACTTTATCGCTACCGGTCATTATGCCAATGTTTATAAGGCAAATAATGATCGCTATGTGATTAGCAAAGGTCTGGATGAACTGAAAGACCAGAGCTATGTGCTTTGGGGACTGGACCAGGAGTTGCTGAGCCGTACCATTATGCCGCTGGGCAGGTATAGGAAAACAGAGATTAGGCAAATGGCACTCGATTTTGGCTATCCTGAGCTTGCTAAAAAGAGCGAGAGCTACGAAATATGTTTTGTGCCTGACAATGACTACAGGGGCTTTTTAAAACGCAATGTAGACGGATTAGAAGAACGTGTAGCCGATGGTTGGTTTGTAGATAAAACCGGTAAGAAACTAGGGAAGCATAAAGGCTATCCATTCTATACTATCGGTCAGCGAAAGGGGCTGGATATCGCGTTAGGCAAGCCTGCTTACGTAACTGAAATTGATCCTGAAACCAACACGGTCGTGCTGGGCGATGAAGAAGACCTTGAGCAAAGCAGCATGGTGGTGCGCAACCTGAATATGATTAAGTACGCAGCTATAGAAGGTGGCATGGAAGCCATCACCAAAATACGCTACAAGGATAGGGGCAGTCTTAGCACATTAGCCAATCATCCTCAAGGCATCGCTGTCACCTTCAAAGAGAAGGTAAAGAGCATAGCGCCCGGCCAAAGTGCCGTCTTTTACGAGGGCGACGAAGTAATAGGCGGCGGGCATATACTGCACGGGATCTAATTCTCGCATTAAACTCCAATTTTTTATGACGTAGCTGGTACCTCGCCCCGGCGGTTGTGGGTGTGGTATGATGCGCTTTCAGCCTGCTTACCAGCTTTTGAAAATATCCCACGCGAACCTGGCCATGGTGGCGATGACCACGAATAGAAAGAACCCTCGTATGAAGGTATTGCCTTTACGTAGCGCTAGCCATGAGCCTACGAAAGAGCCGAATACGTTACATGCTGCCATGGGAACAGCGTATTGATAGAGAATGTGCCCCGTACTTCCAAAGTAAATGATGGAAGCAAGGTTGGTTGCAAGGTTAACAATCTTTGCATGAGCGCTCGCGTGCAGGAAGTCGTTGCCTAATACAGCAATGAACAGGAGGACAAGAAAGCTGCCTGTGCCCGGGCCAATGAATCCATCGTAAAAGCCGATAATAAGCGCGAGTACTAACGCCAGCAATATTTTTAAGCGCGATGGTGCGCTACCTTTTAGTTGTAAACCGAAACCTTTGTTTGAGTAGGTGTAAATGGCTACGCCTATAAGTATTACGAGAATGATGGGTTTAAATACTTTATTGTCGAGGCTTGCGGCAAGTGATGAACCAACAAATGAGGCAGCGAACGCAATAATAGCTACAAGCACCACCAGTTTAATGTTGATGGTTACTCGCCGTGCATAATTAATAGCAGCTATAAACGTACCGGCAAAGGATGGAATCTTAACTGTTCCCAATAAAGTGGCTACGGGATGTTGGGGCAGAACAACAAGGGTGGCGGGAGTTTGCACAAGCCCACCGCCTCCAACAATGGCATCAATAAAGCCGGCAGCAAAGGCAGCAAGGCATAACCAAAGTAATTGTTCCATGCGCATGCAAACTTAGCTAACTGCTTTACTCATAGTTAACTGTATGGCAGGTATTTTGCAAATGTTGATGATATGCAGGTGGTTGAGTATGCGCTTTATGGAGTTTCGACGTTGACGCTGGTATCTTCTTTTTTACCGCTGGTAAAAAGCGACTACTGGGTGTTTAGGGTATTTGAATATCCGCGGTTTCAAAAGCTTTTACTTACGGTTGTATGCTTTGCGTTGTTCTTTTATTTGCGTGAATGGAATACGATTGCAGATAAGATTATGCTTGTGCTTCTTGCAACTGCATCAGGGTTCCTGCTGTATAAAGTAATTCCATATAAGCCGCTTCGCAAGAAGGAAATGAAACGGGCGGGCCAAGAGACTGATGAAGGAAAAGTATTCAAGATTTTTACAGCTAATGTTTACCAGTACAACCATCATTACGATAAGTTCGTTGAACTGATTCAGCATGCAGATGCGGACCTCGTTTTCCTGTTAGAGACCGATAGCGCATGGCAGAAAGGAATAGGGGGGGCGCTGGATAAGCTTTACCCCCATAGCAAACATGCTGTGTTAGACAATACCTATGGCTTGATGTTTTACAGTAAACTACCGGTAATAAAGGCTGATATAAACTATCTCGTGGAAGAGGATGTGCCCTCGCTGGACGCGGTTATTGATCTGAACGGGCATACACCCATACAGATTTGGGGCTTGCACCCCAAGCCTCCCATGCCAAATGAAAACCTGCGATCCACCGCCAAGGACAAAGAGATTATGAAAATTGCTTTCAAAGCAAAAGATGCCAGGTTGCCGGTAATAGTTTTCGGCGACTTTAATGATGTTGCCTGGAGTCACGTAACCAAACTCTTTCGAAGAGTGAGCGGACTGCTTGACCCGCGGAGAGGCCGTGGCTTCTACAGTACCTTTCATGCTAAGAAGTGGTATATGCGTTTTCCTCTTGATTACATATTTGCTAGCGAACACTTTAGCCTTGTAGATATGAAGCGCTTACCCGCTACCGGGTCTGACCATTTTCCAATACTAACTACACTTTATTTCAGTTACAACAACCCTGTGGTTCAGGACGGACCTGAGGCAGACAAGGAAGATTTTGAGCAGGCAGAAGAGATACTTGAAAAGCCGGTAAATTAAGCTTGCTTTTCATCCCGCTGGTACTTGGCAACCAAACTATGCCTGCGTCCGTACAAGAAGTAAATGAGTAAGCCCAGCATCATCCATGCGAAGAACCAGAGCCAGCTAATGGCGGGTATTTCAATCATCAGGTAGAGGCAGCAGAGCGCCCCGAAAATGGGGATGAAAGAAAGCTTTTTAATAAAAGTCACCACTGCTGTTACGGCAGCAATGAGTAGGAACACCAGGAGCAATATTTCCTGGTATCCTTCATCATTGATATTGATAAAGGCTTCGCTTATGCGTGTCCTGAATATAAAAATGAAAAGCAACACTGACAGCGGTATAATGATTTGTCCGTTAATGTAGGGCAACTGGAACTTGCCAGGTTGCTTCTTTAGCCTCGGAAGTAGCAGCACGCCAAAGCAAACGAGCACAAATGCGAACAATGTACCGATGCTGGTAAGATCGGTTACAATACCACTCGGGATAAACAATGCCGGAATGCCTACAAGGATTCCCGTTATGATGGTTGCAAAAGCCGGTGTGTGGTATTTTCTGTGAACATTAGAGAACTTTTTGGGGAGCAAGCCATCCCTACTCATACTCATCCATATCCTGGGTTGTCCGAGTTGGAATACCAGCAAAACACTGGTAGTTGCGATAACTGCACTCACTGAAATAAGATAGCTCACCCGTCCCATTCCTAACCTTTCGAATACATAGGCGAGGGGATCGTCTACTTTAAGCTCCGTGAAAGGAACCATACCTGTGAGGACGAGGGCGATAAGAATATAGAGAACCGTACAAATTACCAGGGAGTAGATCATGCCACGCGGCAGGTCTCTTCGGGGGTTTTTGCATTCTTCTGCGGTAGTGGAGATAGCATCAAAACCAATGTAAGCATAAAATACGGCGCTAACGCCAGCCAGTACACCACCGAAACCATTGGGTAGAAACGGGTCCCAGTTGTTTGTATCCACGTAGAAGAAACCCAGTATAATAATAAAAATGATGACAGCCACCTTGAACACCACCATTGCATTTGTACTTTTCTTACTCTCCTTTATGCCTATGTATGCTATAGCAGTAATGAAGACCACTATAAGGAAAGCAGGCAGGTTAATAATGAAGCGCCAGCCTCCCATAACCGGAGCCATGGTATAGGCTTCCCATCCTTTTATTAGAGGCTTTGGGAGGTCTTGTAATTGTGCTCCGCCTTGCATAGCCTTAAGTACATCGTCATATTGTTCCTGTGCAGTAAAGCCGTTGGTTGTAAGCCATGCCGGAAGATTAATATGCAAGGCTTCCAACAAGTTGTTGAAATAGCCGCTCCAGCTGATGGCTACCACGATATTACCGATGGCGTATTCAAGTATCAATGCCCAACCAATGATCCAGGCTACCACTTCACCAAACGACACATAGGCATAGGTATAGGCGCTGCCGGCTATCGGTACGCGGCTTGCAAATTCTGCATAACATAGTGCACTAAAACCGCAGGTAATAGCAGTAATTACAAAGAGAAATACAATACCGGGTCCTCCGTTAAATGCAGCGGAACCTATCGTACTGAATATACCAGCTCCTATGATAGCAGCAATGCCTAAAAACGTAAGGTCTCTTACGCCTAAGACCTTTCTAAGGCCCGTATGAGAATGTGAATCTGTTTCACAAGCAGCTTCGTTAAGTATTCTCTCAATTGACTTGCGCCTGATAAGCCACATCTGCAAAGGTTTGGGTTAAAGTGTGCAGCTAATATAGAATAATCCTAATAATCTCTTTGCACGAGGAAAGCAGCCAACTCCAGCAAAGGCTTTTTTCGGGCGGACACCACGGCTACCTTATCCAGGTGGTGGTAGGCCTTTTCCAGGTAAGTGTCCTTCAACTGTTTTGCCCAATCATCTATGTTGCAGTCACGATAGATGCGCAGCATCTTCTCAACCTTATCGGTATTGTTTGACTGTAACAGGTTGTCTAATTCCTCTCGCTGAGCTGATGAGCAGGATTGGAGGGCGTGTATAAGTAAAAAGGTTTTCTTGTTCTGTTTAATGTCGCCACCCACGTCTTTACCAAACTTTCCCGGATCGCCAAAGGCATCTAGGTAGTCGTCCTGAACCTGGAAGGCGATACCAAGGTTGCGGCCGAACTCGTAAAGGTGTTCACAATTGCCCTGGCTAGCCCCACCAATCATGGCGCCCATCATCAGGCTGGCTGCCAGTAGAACGGATGTTTTGAGGGATATCATGTGAAGGTATTCATCCATTGCCACTTCCTGCCGCTTTTCAAAGTCCATGTCCATCTGCTGCCCTTCACATACTTCTCTCGCGGTTTTGT
>JAEZDR010000164.1 GCA_023433265.1 Bacteroidota bacterium
GTCTATATGATGACGTCGCCATCGGGAGCAAGGACAGAGATCGAGATTCCCGGGCTTAATAACCTCCGAAATGTCCTGGTGCACAGGGCAGAACTTGTATTGGACCAAGTGCCAGGCGATGCTACAGCAGACGGTTACCTGACTCCCGGAAACCTGTTCCTTTCCGCTTATAGCTACGATTCATCCCGCATTATAGGTATTCCGGGTGGCGATGCCGAATTCAACATACAAGGTATTGCCAATCCCCTGGCTTTTGGGGGCTTCCCATTCCTTAATGCTGACGCTACTACACCTAATACTTATAAGTACACGTTTAATCTTTCCAGATATGTTCAGCATATAGTCACTCAAAAAGACTCAAGCTTTAAACTGGTGCTTACGGCGCCTTATAGACAGGTTATCCACCCTTATCTCAACTCAATTGCAATGGTTTCTATAAGTGGGTTAAACCCTTACAACTACCCGGCCGTGGGAAGGGTAGCCTTGTATGGAGGAACGCACAGTAGTCCGAGGAGAATGAGGTTGAGAATAATTTATTCGATATTATAAAACCCTAACCCGCTGCTGCTATATTTGCAGCCTTAAACCCAAGCTTTTATGCCTTATTTGTTTACTTCCGAAAGCGTTTCCGAAGGGCATCCCGACAAGGTAGCCGACCAGATATCAGATGCGCTAATAGATAATTTCCTGGCTTTTGATGCGAATAGTAAAGTGGCTTGCGAAACACTTGTTACCACAGGACAAGTGGTATTGGCAGGTGAAGTAAAATCAAAAGCCTACCTTGACGTACAGAACATTGCACGTGAGGTAATTGCACGCATTGGTTATACCAAGAGCGAATATATGTTCGAAGCTAATTCCTGTGGCGTACTTAGCGCTATCCATGAGCAGAGCTCAGACATCAACCAGGGTGTTGACAGGCAGAAGAAAGAAGAACAAGGTGCCGGCGACCAGGGAATGATGTTTGGTTACGCTAGTAACGAAACTGAAGATTATATGCCATTGGCGCTTGATCTTGCACACAAGCTGCTGATTGAGCTGGCAGCGTTGAGGAGAGAAAACAAACAGGTTAAGTATCTGCGTCCTGATGCGAAGAGCCAGGTAACACTGGAATACAACGACGAGAACAAGCCTACACGTATAGATGCCATCGTTATCTCAACTCAGCACGACGAGTTTGATACGGACTCAAAGATGGCTAAGAAGATATATGACGACATGGTGAACATTCTTGTACCTCGCGTAAAAAGCAAGTACAAGAAATACGCTAAGCTGTTCAACAATAATATCAAGTACCACATCAACCCTACAGGCAAGTTTGTAATCGGCGGGCCGCATGGCGATACTGGCCTCACCGGACGGAAGATCATAGTTGATACCTACGGCGGAAAAGGTGCACATGGTGGTGGTGCATTTAGCGGTAAAGATCCTAGTAAAGTAGATAGGAGTGCAGCTTACGCTACTCGCCATATCGCTAAGAACCTTGTAGCTGCAGGTGTTTGCGATGAGGTATTGGTACAGGTGTCTTATGCAATTGGTGTGGCGCAACCCACTTCAATAAACGTAAACACTTATGGTACTGCAAAAGTGGATATGAAAGACAGCGAAATAGGTAAGATGGTGGAAAGCATTTTTGATATGCGCCCATACTTCATCGAGCAGCGCCTGAAGCTCCGCAATCCTATTTATAGCGAAACTGCCGCCTATGGTCACATGGGTCGTCAGCCACAGGTGATTGAAAAAACTTTCAAAAGCCCTGAAGGGAAAGTGGTAAAGAAAAAAGTTGAGCTGTTTACCTGGGAGAAACTGGATTACGTTTCAAAAGTGAAGAAAGCTTTTGGCCTGCGCTAAGACTGGAAAGCCCTAAAATACTACGAGCCGCTCCCAATAAAGGGGCGGTTTTTTTGGGGCCAAACTTCGGCATAGTTGCGAGCATGAGATATTTGGTACTTAGTACAAAGACAGGAAAAGTATATCACGCAGTAAGGGTATAGACACCTAATTGAGGTAGGTTAGATTTAGTATTGATATGTAACCAATGTATAACCGGTTTGGTACTGATGTAGTACCAATGTGCTATTGAAGTCGTACTGATTTACTACCGAAATGTTAAATGAAGCGTATTGTTTTGGCCCCTTTTTTCGGATTGGAGTGTGAGGTGCGTGTAAGATTTGCGCGATTGCTGTACTTGTTGACTGCCGGGCACACTAATCCTAAATAATATTTTGAATTATGCTCTTCGAAGCATCATTGCCTGCTGTAATTGCTGTAGTGGCGGAGGTTCCAAAATGGCTTCTGCCATGGTAACTAGTTTTTCTTCTCCGTATATGTTTACAAGTTGCAGGAACCTTGCTAGGCTTATGGCCACATAATTCCTGGTTATTTGCAGCGCATAAGGGAAAGTTTTTGGCGGCTTCTTTTTGGGTGTTGGTTTTATGAAGTGCTTTTCCTGGCCGGCGCGTTGGGTTAAGAGGCCAAGAATGTCTTCTGTAGATACTCCTTCTTTTATGTAAAGGATAGCGAGCAACTTTAGCTGGCAAAAAAGTGGGTATTGCCTTTGTTCTATTGGGAGTGACCGGTAGACCTGTGAGGCGAGTTTATTGCCCTCTGCAAATCGTTTGCAACTACGGCGACTGTTTTCAAAACTCGGGTCCTTCCAGAATTTCTTACCTGTTAAGCTTGACTTTGCCCGAATATGATACTCGCCTTTCATCCTGTAGAAGGTGATGGAGAGGTCGGAGCCTTTGAATCGTATGGTGCCATCCTGATAAGCCATTGCGTGAAACGTGAGATAAAGTTCTGGAGGACGGGTGAAATGGAGAAACGGGAAAGGGGTTAGCTGGCCTGTTTTGAGATAAAATGGTTCTTTTTATTTGATGGGTAATACAAAAAACAGGGATGAGTGGCAGAGATAGTCATTAGTGAATGTCACTAGTGAATAGTGACTATTCACCCTCCGGCGGCTCACTAAGTTTCACTCGTAGCCAACCTTTGCTGCGCCTGCGCATTTAAAACACTATCTCTCATAATCCTGCAAAAAAGCTCCGGCTCTTCAAACACCGGGCTGTGAGGCGAGTGCTCAAAATTGTAAAACCGCTTATAAAGCGCATCTAACTTATTATAACATCGCTAAGCCTTCCTTATAAGAACAGGTATAGTCATATCTGCCATGAATAAGATAAACAGGTATATCCAGCTTAATTACTTTTTTACTTAAGTCAGTGGCTAGCATATCTTGCCAAACCTTATAAACAATGTCATCAAAAGAAGTAGGAACGATGTGTGTTGGTTATAGTATTTACGTTAACCGCTATATCTACTTCGCCACATCAATCTTTACTTTCTGCCCTTTTAGTTTCTGGTCCTTCACCTTCTGCAATAACTGGCTTACCTTGGTTTTGCGCACAGCCGCAAATGAAAAGAAGTCTTTTACTTCTATCAGTCCCAGGTCTTCTCTTTTCAGCTCGCCCGCTTTGGAAAGGAAGCCAACAATATCCACTTTGTTCACTTTATGTTTCTTTCCGGCAGCGATGTAAAGAGTGGTCCACTTTGGCTTTTCGGGAGGGGTGAAGGGGCCCTGCAGATGGAGGGTATCAACCGGTGCGGTAACATAGGCAGGTAGCTTCTCGTCCTCGCCTAAAATTAGAATGGCAGTTCCACTGGCATCCATGCGGGCCGTTCTTCCATTACGGTGGGTAAAAACCGCTTCGGTAGGGGGAAGGTGATAGTGAATGATATAACGTATGTTATCAATGTCCAGCCCGCGGGCAGCCAGATCGGTGGTGACTAGAAATTGTACGCTCCCGTTGCGAAATTTTGCCAGGGCCACTTCCCTTTCCCGCTGCTCCATCGCACCGTGATAATAGGTATTGATGATGCCTGCTTCGGACAGTGCGGAACTGGTACGTTCTACTGCGTCGCGGTGGTTGCAAAATATAATGCTGGACCGGGCACCGAGGCGGCTGATCAATTGAACAAGCGTCTGCAACTTGTCGGGTACAGGCGAATGAACCACCTGCACCGTAAGGGCTTCTTTCTTTTCTTCTCCTTCCGGTAAAAAATCAACCTTCACAACATCTGCTGCACCTATGAAGTCCGGAATCTCTTCTGCATCGGTTGCTGAAGTGAGTATCCTTCTTTGCAGGGCGGGCAGGGAGCTAACAATGAACTGAATCTCTTCCTGGAAACCTGCCTCCAGGCTTTTATCAAATTCATCCAACACCAGCGTATGAATACTGCCGGCGGTAATATTGCCGCGGCGCAGGTGATCGCTGATTCTGCCGGGGGTACCTACAATCAGTGCCGGAGGTTGTACCAGGTTGTTCTCTTCTATTTCGCGTTTATGCCCCCCATAGCAGCAGGTAATCTTTAAACCGGTGCCCATACTTTTGAATACCCCTTCAATTTGCAAGGCCAGCTCTCTAGAAGGCACTACAATAAGCGCTCCCGTGTTTTTGCTATTCTTATCCAACCACCTTAAAAGCGGCAGTAAAAAAGCCAGTGTTTTACCCGAGCCGGTTTGGCTAAGGATGCACACATTGTTGTGCGCTTCGGTTGCCTTTAATGCTGCTTCCTGCATCTCGTTTAAGGCCTCAATATTGAGAATAGAAAGAATAGATGCTAGTGAGAACTCATGTTGCTGCATGTGCCAAAGGTAATGGATGCTATGGGGTGGGAAGAAGGATACGATTCAATATTTGCGGGTGCATGCCTGGAGAGCGCAATGTCCCTGGCTATGCTCGAGGCTATTGAGGAGACATTGCTACGACCGAAGGCCTTCCCTTCGCGATTTATTGATTTCAAGCATCCTAATCCAGCTTTCTTTTCGGCGTTCAAGTTCCGGATTTAGTTGCCGCAATGTCTCTTGCACGGGCTTTGCGCGCATGGCTAAGGACATTGCGGACATAGCAAGGCTAAGGAGGTGACTACTACCGCCCAGTTGGTGGTTGAATAAGTGCCGCGGAGCGAATAAATGTTAATAGTTAAACGTCCTTGTAAAGGTGTAGTTGGGTCCTAAGAAGTTTGTTACGGTCTTACTTCCTTTAATCTTACCATTGGCTTCGGTATAGGTGAAAGTGGCCGTTTTAGTGCCCGAAGTAATCGTTGACGGCAGATTACTATTGAAATAACTATGTACCGGCAATAGATCTTCCAACCCCATCCTATTCCTTGCGTTAGCCAAAGCCAAAAGTTTCATGGTTGCAGTGAGGGGGTGATTAGTATACGTAATCGTTGCCTGACTTACTTGTGCACCAGCCGCATTCAATTCGGTTATGGTAGTAATATTGTTGCCAGTGTATTGATAAGTGTAAGAACGGTCCAATGAACCAAAACTAAAATAGTTTCTTTTGATCATTTTACCCGCAAGGTCATATTCAAATGTATGCCTGAAAGTATTAGACCCTTCGTAGGAGAGTACCTCTTCTAATCTGCCTGCGGAGTTATAGGTATAATTATGTTCAGAATTAAACCCGACCTCCTCAACTTTAGCCAATTGATTATTTGCGAAGTAGGAAAGAAGCAGGGTGCGTTGCCAATCAACGTTGTCTATCTTAACAAGCCTGCCTGTGTTGGTGGCATAGTTGAATATGAAAGCTGTGTCATTAGAAGCAACTGTACCTTGTACAAAGCCAGTCATTTGATCACTGCCGGGATTATTAGTATTGTTATCACTACTTTTTGTACAAGCCAGTAAAATGGACAGCACCATAACAGTTAGTATATGTTTCATTTGGTATTTTTTATGGTAACAAATGTAATCAATCAATCAGATATTTCTAGAATACTCGTGTAACCTCCCCTAAAATTAGGACAATTTAAAACTAGACTTTTCTAACTTAAAATTGTTCGTTATGAAAAAATCAAGATTTACAGAGACGCAGATTGTTGCTTCGCTAAAAGAGTATGAAGCCGGCAAGAGCGTATCAGATATTTGCCGGGAGCTTGGCGTAAACAAGCAAACATTCTACAACTGGAGCAATAAGTATGGCGGCATGGAGAGCCAGGATCTGAAGCGGCTACGAGAACTTGAAGAAGAGAATCGTAAGCTGAAGCAGATGTATGCTGAGCTGGCCATGGATAACAAAGTACTTGAAGATGTGATTGCAAAAAAGTTTTAAAGCCCTGCGAGCGAAAAGACAGAGTTGACTATATCCGGGAGGAACACGGTTATAGTCTTGCCAGGGCTTGTAAAGTAATCAACCTGTCGCGATCAGTTTATCACTATGAGCCGCAGAAGGACGATTCTGCTGTTATAGAGAAGCTTCATCAATTAGCGGAGAACAAGCCTATGGAAGGCCAGGACAAGTTCTACTCCCGCATCAGGAGTGAGGGCATCATTTGGAATCATAAACGCGTACAGAAGGTGTACAGGCTAATGGGCCTTAACAAGAGAAAGCGCACCCGGAAGCGCATTCCCGCCAGGATCAAGCAGCCACTGGTGGTGCCTCCGGCACCAGACCTCACCTGGTCTATGGATTTCATGTCTGACAGGTTAATGAACGGCAGACGCTTTAGGGTCCTTAACATCATTGACGATTACAACAGAGAAGCATTGAGAATAGAACCATACTTCAGTATAACTTCAGAAAGAGTAGTAAGAATAATTGAGCGACTGATGCTTGAGAAAAGAAAGCCAGCAGCAATACGGGTTGATAACGGGCCTGAGTTTATTGCTGAGGCGCTAAACACATGGTGCGATGACAACGGCATTAACCTCCAGTTTATCCAGCCTGGCCGTCCGATGCAAAATGGCTTTGAAGAGCGTTTTAACAGGTCCTACAGGCAGGATGTGCTTGATGCTAACCTGTTTGCGAGTCTTGCAGAAGTCAGGCAGCTGAGTGACGAATTTGAACAAGACTACAACTTCTACAGGCCTCATGAGTCTCTGGGTAATTTAACTCCGGCTGCTTACAAACTGAAACATGCTGTATGATTGAGAGTTTAGGTTTTTTGAGGCATTTAGCGCATAGAATATCTATGGATGAAAAATGCGCTGCACCAAAGTACAACACATTGTCGGACATTCTCCGCGCCTCACCTTATCCCTGGCGAGTTGCTCCTCAGCAGAGCTCGCTTCCGTTTCAGGTGAGCAATGCAAAACAATTTTGTCATTTGTATATTTACAACCTGTCCTAAAAAGGGGGAGGTTACACATTCAGTCCGCGAAAGTCAAGGAGACAGTGCGGGAGCAAAAGGGATAGAGAAAATTTACCACTATTGGCAGGAAAGAGCTAAGTGTGTCATTTCTATTACGCTTGAACAAATATCATTCTAATACTCCTTCACCTTCACTTCTGCTATGTACTCATTTTTGTAAAGGTCCTCCACCACTTTTATCCATTTATCGCTTCCTCTGCTTTCCGGCTCTTGTGACCACCACTTGCGTAAATACAGAACCGGCCATGAAAACTTGATCTGAAGAACTGGGATATGTGTATTAAGAGTATCATTTTTAGCAGCATCAAAATTACCCCAATGAATCGCAAAAGCGCTATCGAAATTTCCGAAATAGAGATGTATGCTTTCTATAAAAATACTATCATTGAGGCCGACCTTATACATGACAGGACCTCGGTAGCTTCTTATATCCCCTTTAATTTCCTTTAAACTGTCAAGAAGAACTTGCAGAGGTTTATTCGTGAATAAATAGCTTTTTGTCTCAATGTTGCTTTTCAACCATTGAAATTTATTTGTCGGTGTTTGGGAGAAGCAACTAGCTTCAACTAAAAAAAAGGTAACAAACAAGATTATATTGATTCTCATGTCTATTAATTACAAATCGTTATTGTATACTTCAATTTATCTCCTGAGCCCTCTTCAATGAAACGCATAATTTTGTACTTTCCGTCACTTGCACGTCTTGACAATTGTATAGGGAAGCCTGCTTTCGCCATAACTATGAGATTCGCATAAGTATCAAGAAACTCTACCGGATAGTTTTGGTTCTTTAGACTAGTGAATACTGACAGAAACATTCCATAAAGTGTCTTTTCATTTGAAGCGTCCCCCGCCCAATTATTCAACTGATTATTGTGCTTTCCATCTTTAATAGGCATAGTATCTATAAACTGGGTTATGTTATTTGATGTATAAAAATTTGAAGGAGAAGCTGGGTCTGTAATGACAATGGCAAATTCATCCTTACTATCTCCTCCATACAAGGTAAACATAGCACTAAATTGCCGTTTTTTAGGTTCAGCTGCGTTTTTGATTAGCGACCAACAGTCTCGGGGACTTGGACTAGGAATAGGACTGTTGCCGTCAGCTGTTTTCGCAGTGTGCAAATGGTAATTAGCAACTGTGTAATCATCCATGTATAACGACACAGAATAATTTTCGCCTTCTGACCATTGTTCAGGCCTGTAGGCAAACGGAGGATTTGTGCCAATAGTGCGTATCGAAAACCCCGCTTCTTTGACACGTGTCGAAGCGCTATCCCGCAATTTTTTCATCATCGCTGAAGTATCTACATAGGTCATCAGCGTGTCGAGATATTTTGCTAAGTTATTATCAGAATCCGGGCAGTTTACTTTAACAGGTTTCACAGTATCGGTTCTGCTGCTGTTATTAAGCAATTCCAATTGGAGGGGATTTGGGTTTATCAAATCAGTCACCACTTCTGCAGGCCCATGAGTTGGACCATCGTCGTTTGGCGGCTGGTACACCGGACAACTAGAGCACGGTCCACCACCACCATCACCACCGCTGGGCGGTGGCGGCGGGGGTGGTGGCGGACCCCAGTCAAAATCTCCATTATTGTCACCATTACCAGGGTCAGTTCCTCCAGACCCACCTCCATCATCATCCCCAGAATTTAGTTGGTCGTCTTTCGTTTCCTCCTCATCAGAACTACCGCCACCGAACAACATTTGCAACCATTCTAAGAAAGTCCTACAACGTGTATTACCTGCAACGGTTCCATCACCCCAGCTTCCAAATGGGCAAAATATACCGCGCGAAGCTGTAGAAAACCAGTTGATTGAAGTTGAATGCCTCTCTTCCATGAAGTCGGTGGTGGTTATTTTGGTAAGAGAAAGAGTATCCTCACCACCAAAATCACTGTTTTGACAAATTGCAGTAAAAGCAATAATCTGAGAGCAAATCAGCAAAAGTACTTTGAACAGTATTTTTCTCATAAAAGCTGTTTCATTCTTTCAAGAAAGCAGTTGATAGATGCACGTTTTTATTTCGGAATTGAATAAGATATACGCCAGAAGACCCTAGATTCTTATTAAGAGTAAATAGATTCTTCCCTTTGGCCAACCGTTTGTCGGTTTCGATATACAATAAAATACCATCCTGGTTAAAAATCTGTAATGTCCCTTTACACGCTTGTTCTACAAAGATGGAAACGGTGAATGAGGATTTTACAGGGTTTGGGAGCACCGCTATTCGATTTGTTAGAACTTCCTGTTCTTTAGCTTTTACTAGCTTAACTGCTATCGGCTTTGTGGTTTCTTTTGTAAACGTGTTATACATTATAACGTTGCCTTCAAGTATAAGACTATTACCCACTGTTTTTTGATTTAGAGTTGCTGATTTAAATAGAATAGTTTGCTTATTCGCTTTAGCTTTCATACTAGTCAGCAGAAAGTTAGAACCAGAGAACTTTAGCTTATTACCCTCCATTCGGGCCTCCATCATTATAGGCTTATCGTTACCTTGCTTCCACTGCACTACAAGCCTATTTCCAATAGGTTTTAAATCCAACTCCAGTGGCATTTGTCTTGTCACAAACTTGCCACTATAATCATACTCAACCAGTTCACCTAAATATTTTCCATCTATATTGAGAGATGTTCTGGAAAAATAAACTTTACGGAAGGGGTCTTTAGCCTCCACTAAGGACTCTGAGACTACTTTGCCATTTCCCCTGGCGGATGTGCCAGCCCCTTCTGCAAACAGTGCATTTGCCTGACGGTAGCCCCTTTTGGCAGCATTATCAATGTAAAAGGTGGCGCTGTCACTATTTGCAGCTACTCCAAAACCATGTTTAAAGCACAAACCTATAAAGTACATGCAATCTGGACGATTTTGCGCTACGCCGCTCCTAAATAGATTAATAGCTTCAGCATAGCTTTGGTTGCATCCTAAACCTTTATATAGCATGTATCCTTTCGCGAAGTAAGCGCTCGCTTCCTGAACTAAAAGAGCGCTGTCGAAATAGTTGTTAGCCACCACATACCCCGCGCTATCCTCGGCAATCCTTTTATGTAACATGCCAAGGTTAACCCATGCTTTAGTGTAGCCTGCCCTGGCAGCCAGGGTAAACCAATACACCGCCTCGTTAAAATTAGAATCTACACCAAGACCTTTTGTATAGTGCATACCCAATGCATTCATAGCCTTTGGTTCCCCACCTAAAGCACGTTGCATAAATAGCGTAAATGATTTATGGGGGTCATATTTCTTGTAGGTGCCTGTAAGATAAATTGTAGCGCTATCAACAGACGCGCTGCTGGTATCCAATTGCGCTTTTAAGTTAGTAGCCCAAAATGTCAACAAGATTACTACAACACAGATATATTTTACCATCATTACTTGCTTTAGTTTACTTACCATTGAAAAAACACATCAGGTGTATTGCTATACGGAGTTCTGTATTCCCAGAACTCAAGCAAACGACGATAAACATCCGGCATTACATCTTGAATGCGCCTAACAGCAAGGTATTGTTCCTCAGGGTTGAAAGCATTCCTGTAATACGCTATCAAAATAGCAAGGTGATAATTAGTAAGTTCTGTATGCACCGTAGCAGAATCGTATTCAACAGCTATCTCATAACGAATCAGCTCCTGCCAATCCATTTTGGCCATGTTTATTGCGATTCCCTGGTATTTATAACTTAGTACCTGTGTATATTGGTCTGCAAGTAGCAAACGATTTAGGGTTTCGCTTTCGAAAGCTTTTGAGTCATATTCACCAACCGGGTCTTCCTGCCTGTAATCATCAATATTTCTATTGAGTTGCTCTAGCGCTGCAATAAGTTCTTCAACCTGGGCATTATTAAGCTCCAACTCTGCCGCATACTTTATAGCTATTTCCAGTTGGCTTGCGCTAAATAGCTTTCCCTCTGCGGCTATCAAGCTATCAATCCTTGGCTGATACACGGAAAGGATGTTATCAATAATACTGTCTTTACTAGCACTAAACCTTGGAATTGCCATATTTACCAAAACGAGGGCTCGCTCTTTTTGGCCAATCAATGGCGCCAGTTTTTCTGATGTATAGGCTGATAATTGGTGTTGTTTAACATAGTATGCTAATGTGGCTTCAGACGAAGAGAGCGTCTTTTCTAATACTTCATTCCCATATGCAGCAAAATAATATCCGGTGTCGCTTGAAGCAGAGAATGTTTCTGCGAATGCTATTCTAAAATTATCTGCATACGACCTGTTACGATATTTCATACATCCATCATAGTACTTTGCTCGAAGCGTAGCTTTTCTTAAACTATCCACCGAGGTCAGGCTATCCAATAAGTAAATTTTATTGTTGAAATATCTGCCCCCGGCACTGGCATTGATGTATTTTGATATCAATGTATCATAAGCAACGATTATTTTCAATAGGTTTGAATTTCTTACGTCATTATTTGCGCTGCTCAACCACTGCTTTTCTATCAGGCCTTCTCTCCAGTTGTACATATTGCGGAAATATCCGGTTAATGTAGAGTCGAGGTTGAACTTCGACTGCAACATCTGTGCAGTCAAATCCGCGATAGTGGCTGCTTTAGTACCTGCCTTTTTGCTGTAATATTCATCTATAACCGTAGCGGGTAGTAAAGTATTAAATATGCCTTTATAAACTTGTTCTAGACTGTCAAGCACTGAGCTTGGGGCTCCATTTAATATAAAAGTTCTTCGTTGTTGTTCTTCTTCCTCAAATAAGTTTAATAATGCTTCTTTTTCTACTGAGTTGATTGAAACTCGAGTAGCTACATCATAGAGCTTTATGATAGCACTTGAAGAGCGGTTGCCGATTCCGGAAGTGTCGAACGTTTGTGCATTTCCTTGTAAGCAAGTCGTTAACAGAACGATGAAAAGAAGTACGCGGAAATTAACCGAAGTGTAGATTTTCCTATCAGCCAAAGCTGAAAAGAATCTTTCTTGGGACGTCATAAGCAGTTTTATTTTGATGTCAGTTTTGCAATTTAGGATTTCGCAACCAATAATTAAAAAGCATTTTTATTAATTCTGCTTAAATTCTGCCTAAGTCGGAGATGCGAAACCGATATACGCCATCCATCGAAGGCAAGTTTCGCTGCACTATCACATTTGCTTGGCGCGCAACCAGAGTATTAGTCCCTGTGAGTTGGGATTTACTGTTAGCTGGCCCGGACATCGCGGAGGCAACCGAGAAAAGTGGGAGGGGTGAGACAGGTGTAAGGTACTTTCTCGAGCTCTGAATGGTAGTTCCTAATTGCCTAAACGGACATGGTTAGAGAAACAGTTGAGAACCTCCTGGCTACCAGAGATCATCCGAGTTCATGGGAAATAGGATTATTCAAAATGGTTTATTAGCGCCTCCAATTTATTCTTCCAAAGCTGAAATCGTTCTTCCTCTGTTAACTCCATTCCAGCATGTTCAATAAGATGAAATTTATAATCATGTACTGGTAGATTTTTGTAATAACTTTTGTAGGCGCTGCGGCCATTTGTCTGAATATAAGATATTTCGTGTTCCACAGTTTCATGAAATTTACTATCCGAAGCAGTTTTTCCCCAAACATAGGTTGCATGCGAGTTCAACAGTTCCCAAATATAAATTTGTGTCTTCTGATTTTCAACCGTGAACAAAAAGCCGAAAAAAGGCTTCAGAGTAAATAACAGTTTCCGCTCCAGTGGTTGCTTCTCCCTTGATAAATATTCTAATTGCTTTTGATTTTTTGCCCGGCCATTACTTATAACAATCTGGATAATTTCATCTGCCGACAATCCCAACAGGTTTGTTTCTTTGTGTTCTAAAAGTTCGACTACTTCTTCATAATTATATACCGACTTCGCCTTGCCTTTTTGTAATGTGAATTTTTCAAGTCTTGAAACCTGGTGCGATTTAATGTTTGCAATCATTTCTCCATCGATTGAATCAATATCTTTTGAAAAGGCATTGATTTCTACCAACTCAAGATTGATATACTTAACAACACATCTAACGTTAAAACTCTTTCCAATCTTCTTTATAAACCAGGGTTTCACATTCTCAAATTCACTTTTGAGCGTTTCGTTTATTATTCTGAAGTCAGTTACATCTTTCAAAGATTTCAACTTCGCTTGGAAGGTAATTGAACCATTCTCAAACTTCGCATCTTCAAATTTTACCTTAAAAGAGAACTCTTTTTGAGTTTCAAAGGGTACAGAATCCGTTTTAAAAAAAGGATTCGGTCTTGCTTTTTTAACCAAGGAGGATGAACGTATCGGAAAGAGATTATAAAAGCAATTTTTAAATTGATCGGTTATGGTGTAACCCGAAAATGCGTTTCCAAACTTTTGCCAATCCATTTTTTCAAATTCCAGAAACATAATTTGGTATTTTGGAGGTACTGAATCGAACGACGATGTATTGGAAGGGTAATAATCTACTACTTTGACCCTTAACGTGCCTGTTGCTTTATTGAAGCTAACCTGTTCTGCTTCTAAATGAATCAACCGTTCTGATTTGAAGGTCAAATTTTTTATTGGCAGATTAGACTGCTTATAAGAAAGGCGCAATACATCGTTCACATATATAGATGAACTATCAAGCTTCAATATGATTGTTCTTTTGTTCATCTTACACAATTAAGTACATGAACTTTTAAAATCAATGAGCAATTCTTTGGCGTCCGCTTCTTCTCTTTCTGCATCTAGACATTTGTGGGAGAAAGCAGTAGCGTGTTGTTTGATCTCGTTGCAGCTTAAGGGCATTCCCTAATGTTTGGATCTAAAGTTAAAGGTAGCAAGTTCCACCCATACCAATCCTCCAGTCCGCGAAAGTCTGCTGTAGTCCTGCCCTTTGGCCAAGCGGGACATTGCGAGGGGTGGGAGACCTCCCGTCTCAAACCGCAATGTCCCTTAGCCGTGCACGAGACCGGGAAGGAGACAGTGCGGGAACAAAGCGTGCAACCACAGTAAGTCCCGGAGTAAAGCCCGGGATTTGTCATTTAAAGAAATTCGATTATTACAAAGGCTGCGTCGGTAAACCTGTCTTTATGCTTCGAGGAGGGAAGTGCTGACTTCTCGGAAGAACTCAGGAAAGAACCTTTGCTATAGAAAGTTTTCTAAACTCCCCCATTTATAGCGGAGATTTCGGCGGATGACACCATGGGCTTTAGCCATGAAAATGGCGGAATGCTCTAAATGTTTAATTTATCCGTTTGAAAGTTCTTATTGAAGCCATTGTCCAATATTCGTGGGGCCTTATTGCAAAAAATAGGTCTCCCTGCAGCTTAGAAAAACCCATAAGTTCGGAACAATCGAGTGTAAGGTTATCTATTGATTTCAATATTAAATAAGTTCCGGACGTTGCGGTTGAGTCGAAGAATGCGAGCGATGGCTTTATAGCAGCTACAGCCGTGTCACTAAAATACATCCTATAACATGTTTGCTTCACCATTGAATCTTCCTGATAATTGTAACACCACAATCTGCCGTTTATGATTAGACTTAAGGCAGTATCCTCTTCATTAATCCAAGAACCTTGAAGCGAATCAAGCGTCGCCAAAAGCTTTGGTTTGCATTGTTCCATCCCATGACCATTTTGAAAACTACTGCAGCAGATAAATGAGGAAAATGCTAGTAAGCATGAAAATAAGATGTGATTTTTTTTCATAACTGGTTATTATAAGCAAAGTGCTTTTTTTGCGATCTCTAGTCGTTTTTTTCTTTCGGCAAGACCATTTGGTCGTGATGTAGAATTCGTGCTGCCTAAATTTACCCCCTTACTATAAGCCAAGACATCATCTCTATCAGCTTCATCGTTCAATCTTTTGAACTTACCTACATACCAGAGTGCAGCTATTGTAGCAAATTTCATGTTGGTTTGTAATAGTTCAGGATTATTTATGAAGTTAACGCTGTGATCGTTGAATTTATTCTGGTAATATGAATTAAATTTTATGTAGTTTTCTTTCCAAGTTAGGTGAATTGCGCCTTGCCCTCTATATTTAGAACCATCTTTACTCGCAGTATCCGAAGAATTCCCGTATTGGCAACAATAGAGTTTATCAAATAAACAAACGCAGTTTACGTACTTATCCACATTGGTTGAGTCGAAGTGCTTTGGTATAGTTAGCAAGGTTTTTTTGCTGTAGTTATGTTTCTCAACAAAACTTTTAAATCCATCTGTTTCAACACTAATTTGAGCTAAAAAATGAGCTAACCGTTTTCTTGTGTTAATGTTGAAATCGACATCTAATGCATATAGGTTTATATATTTGATGACGCTATCCATATTATTTTTTGCTGTTGCTGTATTTGACAGTGGGTTCATAAGCAAAAGCAGATCTCTAGTTACAGAAAAATTTGAATCTGTGGGACATACACATGGTTGCTTACCAGTGGTTCCTTCAACGCAATACCCGCATTTGTCTTTATAAGCTTTACCTCCCTTCACACCGGCGCAATCTGGCACCGGCGGTGCCATTGCAGAACTATCCGGAGTGATAACGGGCGGCTCAGGATTTTCGATATCCGATTGCACCTCTGCAGGCCCATGAGTTGGCCCATCGACATTGTTATTGTTTGGCGGCGGAGGATATACCGGACAACTAGCACACGGTCCACCACCATCACCACCGCTAGGCGGTGGCGGTGGGGAGAGGAAAAATATCTTGAAACAAAACAACTTTGAAATTAATATCGTGCCAACCGGTACTGTCTGTATAGAGATGACTTATTGAGTCTTGAGCAGCCAACGTCACATATCCGTAACCAAAATCAACTTGGAGTTGCGAAATACTGTTGCTAACATTTTAAAAAACTAGGTTAGTATTAAACTTCAATATGACCAAATTATCCTCAAGCTGAACAGTCCTCGGGCAGATAGCGATGGTTTTTTTCAATAAATAGGGACTGGATGCCCTGTTTGGAACATCAAAAAGCTGACCATTCTGATAGGTCAACAATTGTTGATTCAGCGCATCCTCTTTGAAATCACTGTAGGCTCCAAAAACGATCACAAGATCATTTGGTGTTGCAGTCTCGAGCGTAGTATTGAAAGCATCGTATGATGCCATAATTGGGGAATTACTTGCGATTCTGCTTGTTACAAGATCCGCATAAAGCAAGCGGATCAGGTCCATAGAACTAGTTGAATTACTGTCACTGATCTGTCCGTTGAAGTCATTTTTATCTATGAAATCGCTGCCATAAGCTGCGAGATAGCCAGACGGAATTTGAGATTTGTCTAAATGATAAAAAAGATTATCAAGGTAAATTCTTAAGCTATCAGTTTGGGCTGTGCTAAAATAGGAGCAAAGGGTTGCCAGCACAGCTAGTGTGATCCTTTTCATGGGAGGTAATTATAATTTTGAGACTAATAGAATTGGATATCAAAACGGCCATCGGTGATATTAAGTGTATCACCGAAACCACAGGTGTTGGATACAATTTGAACTTCAAAAGTGCCAGCAATTATCTTAGCTGAAAGGTCGTATCTGGTAACCTTCACAAATCCTTTGGTCGGGTGCAATCCTGTACCAACATCACAATATTCAATTGTTAGATCTGGACTTAACTTTGTGAACCAAAACGCACCGGGTCTATGATCGTCGATAATGTAGGTTCCCGTTGCTTTTGCTGTATCTAAGGATAATACAATACCTGAATAATACCCTCCCTCAACCCGATGGGCATTTATGAGAATGCTTCCCCCTTGAAAACCAGGATCGACCTCCGCTTTCAAGTTAGGCTTAAACACGCTGCCTAATGGCGTCCAGACCTTACCATTGATAAGACAACCAAAAGTATTTGCCCCGGTTTGCGTTATAGGGGGTAGTTTATAGGCAAATTGATCAGAGGCTTTTTTACAGTGGACACAACCTAAATAGATCAATAAGAGAAGGATGATTTGCGTTCGCACCTTATTACTCATAAAAAAGCGTTTTGGTGAAGAATGACGAGCAAGCTACAGCGATAAGATATCAAAACCTATGATAATTGTCATAATATCAAAATCATTTTAAATTATTCCTTTCTGTCGCAATGGGCTCTCTTCTCTGCCGGATCCCGTTGCGCGTAGTTGGTAACAATCTGCTGTACCAGGTTCTTTTTAGTATAATCTATAATCGAACCTTCCGTGGGTAATTTTTATCGTGTCACCATACCCGCAAAGAGGATTAATCATGGTAGCCTCAAAAGTGCCGGACACAATCTTGTTACTTAAATCGTATTTAGTGATTTTTAGCCAGCCTGATCGTTGAACCTTTTCGTTGTAGAATATTCCGCAAATAAATGCAGTTCCATCAATAGTCGTTTTAAGAAAAATGGTTCTTGTTCTGTTGCTATCCGATATGGGAAAAATCCCTGTGGTCTTTATCGAGTCGGAGTTTATAGTAAAATCTTCGCTTATTGCACCAGCATCACGATATGTGCGAATACTAATACTCCCTTGTGCATAAGTTGGATCAACGAAGATTACGAAATTGGGTTCCCAACCACGAGTTCCATAAGGCCGCCAGGCTTTCCCATTTATCAGGCAGCCAAAAGTGTTTGCCCCTATTTGGGTTTCAGGAGGAAGCTTCTCAAGTTCGGTGAGTGTTCTTTGAGGGCTTTCGTTTTTCTTACACGAGAATATGAAAAGCAACAGCAGTATTGGTAGGTATTTCA
>JAEZDR010000176.1 GCA_023433265.1 Bacteroidota bacterium
GCCGTACACTTCATATACTGTTGCAGACATGAATGGCGATTCATACCCAGTAAACTCCCTAACCTACACCACTCCGCTTGAACTTAGCGCAGCTACTGCTCCAATCACCCTTCTGAACTTTACAGGAAAGGTTGATGCGAATGCTAACGCTATTCTCAACTGGCAAACAAGTGTTGAACTCAACTCTTCTCATTTCAACCTGCAGCGCAGTGTAAATGGAGTTGATTTTACTTCGATTGCTGAGATCAATGCAGCGGGTAATAGTTCGACAGTTAGAAATTACAACTACATTGACGAAGATGCATTCCGCAACTTCAATAACATGAATTATCGTCTTGAAATGGTAGATAAGGATGGCAGTAAAACATATAGCGAAGTTGTGAACCTTACATATGCCAGAAAGGGTGCAGAGTTTACATTGTATCCAAACCCAGTAAGCGATCTGTTGTATGTACGCATGAAGAGCGACAAGAAAGAGAAGCTAAGCATACAGGTCATGGATATGAGGGGCCGCCTTGTTCAACAAATGGAAACAACCATGGATGCCGGCGTAAGTTCGGTAGCACTCCAGGTAAGTCAGCTTGCCCAGGGTGAGTATATGGTTGTAATAAACGGTTCGGAAAGGACGGTTCTCAAGTTTATCAAGAAGTAAGAAGTCTTCCCAATAAGTTCAACAGCCGCCTCTATCAAGAAGCGGCTGTTGTCATTTATACAGGGGGCTTAGATCAATGTGCATAGTAATACACATACCTGAAAAACTTGGTACATTAAATTAGCGTTTAATTCATTTAGTTTGAAGTGGAATAATAGTTGTTCAAACCTTCTTTAAAGGGAATTATGAGGGAAACAAAAGAAATAACGGCCTTGTTTCACCTGATTGATGATCCGGACACAGAAGTATTTTCAACAGTTTCGGACCGGATCATGGCGTTTGGAAACGGGATTATTCCTAACCTTGAAAATCTTTGGGAAAACACTACTAGCCAGGAAGTTCAGGAACGGATAGAAATGCTAATCCACAGGCTGCACTATTCTGACCTTGTTAAAGACCTTACTGAGTGGAAGAACTCTGCCTACCATGATTTGCTTTTCGGATCATTGCTTGTTGCAAAATTCCAATATCCCGACCTGCAGACTACTCCGGTATTACAGGAAATTGAAAAGATAAGGAGAAACGTTTGGCTGGAATTGAACAGTTTTCTTACTCCGTTAGAACAGGCAAACGTGCTCTCCAGCATACTTTATAACTATTATAGCCTAAAAGGGGTAGAGACCACTTACGTTAATCCTGACGAATATTTCATTCATAAAGTATTAGACGGCAAAAAAGGCAATTCTATTGCCAATGGAATTCTTTATCTAATCATGGCTGAACTGCTAGACATTCCTGTTAAAGTGATTAATATTCCCCAGCAGTTTGTGCTTGCTTACTTTACTGATGAATCACGTTCGCCATCCGGGAGCGGTAATCCCCAGGAAAGGATAGCATTCTATGTGGATCCTTCTTCAGGGCAGCCTTTCTCTCATAAAGAAATTGAGCATTACTTCAAGCGTATCCAGGTGGAGGCTGACCCTAAGTTTTTCAAGCCCATGCAAAATGTGCAGGTAATTCAATTATTACTGAAGGAACTCTCCAAGTGTTTCGAAGACGTGCATGTATCCTATAAAAAAGAGGAATTGCTTTCTCTGGCCGAACTGCTGAACAAATGAGATGTTTCGGGCGAAAGCTTTAGTTATTTCAAACACTCTCAGCTAGCTCGGTATCACTGAAATGATATATTCCGCTAACCTGGGCAGTTACAGCTTTTAGCATGCTTTACCGTCTGAAGGAAAAAATATTTTACTCAAATAGCAAGAAAGAACTGCATATAACTTGCACTAAATCAGAGTTTTTCCCAAATAGGGAAGTATTGTTGGGAATTCCAATGGCATAGAAATCAAATCCATTGTTAAATTGTATTCAGAAAACTGGTTACAGTCATTTAATCCATGCCCACTGAGACGAGCCACTGTATTACAGTGGCTTTTTTATTCCTGTTTTTCAAGGAATTCCACAATAATACGTGCGGCATTGTAGGACGCATTGCCACCTGCCTGAAGTTTTTGCCTTAATGTTAGATAATCATTAGTTACCTGGCGCTGCCTGTCTTCATCGTTTAGGAGGGAATTTAATTCTGTTACAAGGTTCGTTACAGATAAATCGTCCTGGATGAGCTCCTTGACTACCTCTTTATCCATAATAAGGTTGACAAGCGATATATACTTAATATCTATCAGTCTCTTAGCGATCCAGAAACTAATCTTACTTCCTTTATAGCAAACCACCTGCGGTACACGGCATAAAGCTGTTTCTAAGGTGGCGGTGCCGCTTGTAACTAGTGCCGCCTTTGTCTGGAGTAGAAGGTCGTAGGTTTTCCCCTGTACCGTGCTAACATTGTTATAGCCAGCCATATAGGTTTGGTATAGGGCATCGTCTAAAGCGGGCGCTTTGGCTACTATAAATTGGTAGTCAGGGAAATGCTTAGCCACTTCCAGCATAATGGGAAGTTTAATGTTGATTTCCTGCTTCCGGCTACCGGGTAGAAGTGCTATTATTGGTTTCGGGGATAATGACCGAGAGGGTGCAGGCAAATTATCAATTACGTCCAGTAGGGGGTGGCCTACATACTCCACATCCCATTGCCACCGGCTGGCATAATACTCTTTCTCGAAGGGAAGAATGACAATCATTTTATCAATTGTCTTCTTCATTTTCTTAACCCGTCCTTCTTTCCATGCCCAAACCTGGGGGGATATGTAGAAGACTGTTTTTATATTCCTGGATTTTGCCCATTCTGCTATCCTAAGATTGAAGCCTGGATAATCGACTAGGATTAAAACGTCGGGAGCGAACGCTTCAATATCCTTTTTGCAAAACGAAAGGTTGCTTAAGATAGTCCGAATATTCATCAGCACTTCAGCGAAGCCCATAAAGGCAAGATCCCTTATATGCCTTACGATGGTTACTCCTGCAGCCTGCATCATATCGCCGCCCCAACCTTTGAAGTTAGCCAGGGGATCGTGTTGTTTTACGGCTTTCACCAGGTTGCTGCCATGTAAATCGCCGCTAGCCTCGCCGGCAATAATGTAATACTTCATTTACTTGCTTTATCCAGGGGTCAGTAAACAAACTTTAGGATAATGGCAGTTATAGCCCAGATAACGGTAACGCCAAATATTCCCTTTGCTGTATTGTCCTTCTGACTGTTTATATAGATTGTGAAGAACACAGCATTCACAAAAAGAGAAAAAGTAACAGCACTGGTAAGGATATTTTTTTCTGCTGCTAACACACGGAGGAAGTCAATAAAGCTGGCGCTTCTAAACTTTAGCAAGTAAAAACCTGTAATGCCTATTACAGGCGATAACAGGCCTAATATAATCCCCAGTTTGACGCTATCTTTCTTAAACATGAGGTTTACAATTTCCAGGTTTTTTCAAGATCAGTTTTTAGTGCGTAATACGTTAAATCGAACTGTACAGGCACAATACTAACATAATTATTCTTTAGAGCCCATACATCGGTATCTCTTCCCCTGTCGAAGTTTACAAACTCGCCGGTGAGCCAGTAGTACTTTTTGCCGTGAGGGTCTTCGCGTTCCATGAATTCTTCTTCATACTTAGCGTATGCCTGCCGGCAGATTCTTGCACCTTTTAAAAGTTTAGCGGGGACGGCGGGGATATTAACGTTGAGGCAGAGATGTTTTTCCTTTCTCTTCTCTGTAAGGATAAATTCAACAATTTTCTTAGCGTATTCCATCGCCCCGGTGAAATCTGCTTCCAGGCTATAGTCTAGCAAACTAAATCCTATACTTGGTATGCTTTCAATAGATGCTTCGAGAGCGGCAGACATAGTGCCTGAGTAAATAACATTGATGGAATGGTTAGCACCGTGATTTACGCCACTTAAACAAATGTCTGGTTTACGGCGCAGAATCTTATCAACCGCAAGCTTTACACAATCAACCGGTGTTCCGCTGCATTGCCATGCTTCAATATCACCAAACAGCTTTACTTGTGTAAGACGTAAAGGAGCGCCTATGGTGATAGCATGGCCCATTCCGCTTTGCGCCTTGTCGGGAGCTACAACAACCACTGTACCCAGGTGCTTCACGGCCTCCACTAACGCCCTTATACCGGGAGCGGTAACCCCATCATCGTTCGTAACGAGAATGAGTGGTTTAGTATTCGTTGTTTTTTTTGTTCTTGTACTTGCTTTTGCCTTACTCTTCGCTTTAGCCATTCAATAAAAATGTATGTTTAGACAAAGGTGATCATAAAACTGTCTGCTTCCAAAAGCTTATAGTAAAGTTTCCTGTACGTCTTAATACAAAAAGATTATTTTGCCGGCAACTAAAAGAATTAGTATTTTGCGGGCTAAATGTATTAGCTATGTCGTATGCCGGTAAAAACCTCAAGTATCTAAGGAAGTTGAGAGGATGGACCCAGGAAGAGTTTGCTAACAAATTAGGTGTGAAGCGATCGCTCATTGGGGCGTATGAAGAGGAGCGGGCTGAGCCTAAACTGGAGGTTTTGGAGCAATTGTCGGCTATGTTTAAACATACATTTGAAGAGTTATTGCTGAAAGACCTTACATCAGAAAAGGCTGGCAC
>JAEZDR010000186.1 GCA_023433265.1 Bacteroidota bacterium
GCTAGGCATAAGCTAGGTATAAGCTAGGCATAAGCTAGGCATAAGGGAGGCATAAGGGAGGCATAAGGGAGGTGTAAGGAAAAGGTGAGGGCGGACAAGGCGTTTTTATGGATAATATGCTAAGCCAAAGCCGGGAACCGAAAAGGTTGGATGGCTAACATACCGGGCAAACCGAGAAGTGACCATCCACCTGCATTGCATGTTGAGCATATGTAGCGTAAGTAATTGACATTCTACTGTTTACTCTTATGAAGTACACCATCAACTAATAAAGCAGGAACGAGTATCTGCTGATTAGCGGGGCAGTGTTGAAGGGTGTGACACCTTTGCTGCCGGGAAAAGTTTGGCAGCCGGTAGCAAAAACTTATTAAGGTTTGATTAAGAAGGCGGTTAGATGCTATATGCGGGTTATCAATAGTTTTTAAATACCTTCAATACGTTACTTTTGATGCCCTTATGATTGCATTTCTGAGAGGAAGGTTTCAATTCCTATCCCCTGCGCAGGTTATTGTTGATGTAAATGGCGTTGGCTACGATGCGCATATAAGCCTCAACACATATTCGGCCCTCCACCAACAGAAAGAGGGTCAGTTGTTTACCTACCTACACATTACGGAAAATGCACAAACGCTTTACGGTTTTGCGGATGAAGCGGAGAAGAAACTGTTTCTGCAGCTAATAAGTGTTTCGGGCGTAGGGGCAGCTACTTCCCGCATGATGTTGTCTGGTATGAACCCGGCTGAGATACAGCGCGCAATTGTTCAGGGCAACGTAAAACAGTTGGAAAGCATCAAAGGAATAGGAAGAAAAACCGCTGAACGGCTTATAGTAGAGCTGAGGGACAAACTAGGTAAGCAGGCCCCGGATAACCAAATACCTGTGGCCGGCTACAATAGTGTAGAGGAAGATGCGTTATATGCTTTGGTGTCGTTAGGTATAGCTAAACCCGCGGCCGAAAACAGCTTACGTAAAGTGAAACAAACCCTTACTGCCGACACTTATTCAGCAGAAGATTTAATAAAACAGGTACTAAAAAACATTTAGCCTATAGAAGCTACGTTTACTTAACCAGAGATTGAACCAAGTTGTTTGCTAGAATATTTATCCGTTTTATAGTCATCCTGTTCCTTGTAGAATGTGGTGGCGACCTTCATGCCCAAACTGCAGGCGATTCCCTGCGCTTCCCTATCAGGGACAGGCGCGGCGACCGGTATACATGGCAGTACCGCAATGGCCTCGACTTTCGTGATACATCCATCATTGACCAACAGGTTGAATACGATCCTAAAACCGGGCAGTATTACATAGTAGAACGCATTGGAAAGAATTATTACCGTAAGCCCACCTACCTTACTGCAGATGAGTTTTATAAACTGATGGCCCGCCGGCAGGAAGTAGATTACTTTAACGAACGCTCCAAAACACTTAGCCTTATTAACCGCAGAGTACAGCGCCCCAAGCATACTGCCTATGACAGGTTGTTCGACAGGATATTCGGACTTGGCCCGCAAGGATTAAAGGTTGCCATTAAACCGCAGGGTAGCGTAGATGTGCTGGTAGGCTATATGGGTCAGAATATAAAGAACCCCACACTGCCGGAGAATGCCCGTAAAAGTGGCGGCTTCGATTTTGACATGAATGCCAATGTAAACGTGATGGCTAACATTGGTAACAAACTTAAACTTCCCATTAGCTATAACACCCTGGCCAATTTTGACTTTGAGAACCAGTTGAAACTGGATTACAAGGGTATGGACGATGAGCTGATAAAGTCGATAGAAGCAGGTAACATCACTTTCCAGAGCAAGGGTACACTTATTCCGAGTGCACAAAGTTTGTTTGGAGTAAAGACATCGCTTCAGTTGGGGAAGTTATTTGTAACCGCCGCTTTTGCCAACCAACGTTCGCAGCGCCAGAGTGTAGCCTTACAAGGCGGAGGCATTGCGCAGCCCATCTTTAAAAGGCTGGATGACTATGAAGAGAACCGGCACTTCCTGATGGCCCAGGCTTTTAGAAGAAACTATAACAAAGCCATGAGCGAGTTGCCTAAGGTTAACAGCCAGTTCCAGGTGCTGCGAATGGAAGTGTGGGTTACGAACAGGACGGGTGCAACTACTGACGCCCGGGATATCGTTGGCTTCATGGACCTTGCCGAAGATTCTGTTTATAACCCTGTAATCCAGGTTACAAGCCCCGGCGGCTTACCCCAGAACAATGTAAACAACCTATATTCCTGGCTTACCTCCGACCCTTTAAACCGCGACCCTTCTATCATCAACAGCAAGCTAGTAGCGCACGGACTGCAGCCTGTACAGGATTATGAAAAGACATTTGCAAGAAAGCTCTCCCCTAACGAATACACGTATAATAGCCAGGTAGGCTTCATCTCGCTTAATGCACAACTGCAACCCGATGAAGTGCTGGCAGTTGCTTACCAATACACTTACAATGGAAAGGTATTCCAGGTAGGAGAATTTAGCCAGGATGTTGCGGTAGACTCAACCCACGGCGTGCAAAAAGTGTTGTTTCTTAAATTATTGAAAGCTACCTCTCAAAGGGTGAACCTGCCGATATGGAAGTTGATGATGAAGAACGTTTACTCGCTCGACGTGTTTGGTCTTACCCGCGAGGACTTCCAGTTAAGTATTTTATATGAAGAGCCAAGCGGTGGACTGAAGCGTTACCTGCCTGAAAGCGCACCTTCTGTGGAAGGGAGAACCTTGATATCCATCCTGCGGGCTGACAGGCTGAACAACCGTAACGATCCGCAACCTGATGGCATTTTCGACTATGTGGACGGCTTTACTATTAATGCCCAGTATGGCAAGATTATTTTCCCTGTCCTGGAGCCTTTTGGCCGCGACCTGGATACACTTGCCTTTCCCAACATGGACCCAGTAATAAAGCGTAAATACGTCTATTATTACCTATACGATTCCATTAAAGCAATTGCGCAGACCTATGCTAACCTCAACCGATTTGTAGCACAGGGGCGTGCAAAAGGGGCGTCTTCGTCTGAGATATACCTTGGCGCCTTCAACATTCCTCCAGGCTCTGTAAGTGTGACAGCCGGTGGGCAGATATTAAGTGAAGGAGTAGACTATACCGTTGACTACAACCTGGGTTCGGTAAAAATCCTTAACCAGGCCATCACGAATGCAGGCGTACCTGTGAACGTACAGTTTGAAAACAATGCAGGTTTTGGTATGCAGCAGAGAGGCTTCCTTGGCCTGAGAGCTGACTATATTGTTAAGAATACTGCGGCTAAATCCATTGCAGTAGGTGCATCGATGGTAAGACTGGGCGAGCGCCCCTTCTTCACTAAAATGAATTATGGTGAGGACCCGATACGCAACACCATGTACGGGTTAGACTTTAGCTACCGGTCACAGTTTCCTGAAATGACAAGGTGGCTGAATAAACTACCTAACTACAGTTCGACGGCAATGAGTAACATTACTGCCTATGGCGAGTTTGCTTTACTGAAGCCCGGCCATCCCCCTCAAATAGGACAAGGATCGGAAGGACTGATCTATATAGACGATTTTGAAGGAACCAGAAACAGTATAGATCTTAGATTTCCGTTCATCTCCTGGACGCTGGCCTCTACGCCTGCCGTTCGCTTTCCGGAAGCTTCCAAAACAAACGATCTTGAGTATGGTTTCAACCGCGCCAAGCTGGCGTGGTACAATATTGAACCCGTATTGCAGGACAGGAATAACGGCAACAACCCTTTGCGCAGCAACCTGAATGAGCTAAGCGACCCGAGGGTAAGGCAGGTGTTCACCAATGAACTATTCCCTAACAGGACTACTAACATAACCGACGTTCAGACCAGCACCTTCGACCTGGCTTTTTATCCAAAAGAGAAAGGGCCATACAACTTCCGCACAACAGGCATCAATAACCTCAACCAGTTTAATGACCCTAAATCGAAATGGGGCGGCATCATGCGTTCCATTGACCAAACCGATTTCGAAACAGGTAACGTGGAGTTCATAGAGTTCTGGGTGCAGGACCCATTCCTGAAAAGCACCTCGAGTGGAGGTAAACTGCGCATCAATCTCGGCAACCTAAGTGAAGATGTACTAAAAGATGGTAAGCGTTTTTATGAGAACGGTTTGAATACACCGAACATTCCGGCAGCTGTAGATACAACTAACTGGGGCAAGGTGCCTGTAAATCCCATCCAGATTACGCAGGCCTTTAGTAATGATCCTAATGACCGTATTTTCCAGGATGTGGGCTTCGACGGGTTTGACGACAGGGATGAGCAAATACAGTTCAGCAACTACCTCAACTCGCTCGCAGGCATTGACCCTATTGTAATGCAGCGCATACAGGCAGACCCTTCCAATGATAACTATGTATGGTACCGCGACCAAAGTTACGATGCGCAGAACGCCGGTATATTACGCCGTTACAAACATTTCAATAACCCGCAGGGCAACTCGCCGGTAGCAACAGGTTCATCACAGTTCTCCCCCGCATCCACGTTGTACCCGGATAACGAAGACCTTAACAGGGATAATACACTTAATGAAACAGAGGAGTATTACGAATACGAGGTGGACCTCAACCCAACGATGGACGTGGGTATTACCAAATACATCACCGATGTAAGGACGGTAACACCACGCCTAGCGAACGGCCAGGTGAACCCGGAAAAATGGTTCCTGTTCCGTGTACCTATCAAAGACTTTACAGCTAAGATTGGCAACATACCGGACTTTAAATCCATCCGCTTCATCAGGCTGTACCTGACCGACTTTGACGATGATGTAGTTCTTCGTTTCGCCCGGTTTGACCTGGTACGTAACCAGTGGAGAAACTTCACCTACCAGCTAGACAGCGTTGGTGGTTACTTACCTATCACTCCATCCAACACTACCTTCAATGTACTGGCTGTAAACGTGGAGGAAAATAGTAACCGTACACCTGTACCCTATAAGATACCGCCGGGCATTGAAAGGGTACAGCAATTGAGCAACAACGGTGTTAATCTTCTGCAGAACGAACAGTCTATGAGCCTGAAGATCTCCAATCTCAGACCAAACGATGCAAGGGCGGTGTTCAAGACCTTTAATATTGACCTGAGGCAGTATGGCAAGTTGAGTATGTTCCTGCACGCAGAATCGTTCCCGAATAGTTTCCAACCCATTAATGACGGAGACGCCGTAGCGGTGGTTCGCATAGGGCAGGACTTCCTGAATAACTACTACGAAATACGAATACCCTTGAAAGTAACAGCACATGCTGTTAACCCGACCGACCTGCAGATATGGCCTGAAGAAAATAATCTTGACTTTGACCTACAGGAACTCATCAACCTAAAGCTTAAACGAAATAACAGCAACTGGAGTTCATCTAAGATATTCAGGGAAGCAGTGGATCACCGCACCTTCTCCATATTGGGAAATCCTAACCTCGGCGAGGTGAGGGGCATCCTCGTGGGCGTGGAAAATGCAACGGCGCAATCCGGTTCCGGCCATAACATAAGCGCAGAGGTATGGATAAATGAACTCCGTCTTTCAAAAATGGATGAGCGGGGTGGATGGGCAGCCCTAGGCCGGGTGGATTTACAACTTTCAGACCTGGGCACCATTTCTGTTTCGGCCAATACCTACACGGCAGGCTTTGGTAGTATTGAGCAGCGGGTAAATGAGCGCGCACGCGAAAACATGTTGCAGTTTGATGCAGCAGCTACAATAGATGCCGGTAAGCTACTGCCGAAATCAGCGGGCATTACCATCCCTGTTTACGCAAGTATTAACAGGACGATTAAGACGCCTGAATACGATCCTTATGATAAAGACGTAAAGTATAAGGACAAGCTGAACATGAGCAACAATAAAGACTCCATCAGGGATGTTGCGCTGGATCAAACTACTATCAAGACGCTGAACTTTACGAACGTACGCTTCGATGTAAACAATCCGAAGAATAAGCTATGGAGCATAAAGAACTTTGACTTTACTTATTCCTTTACCCGCTTTGAACAATCCACCCCGCTCATTCAGCAAAACAAAGTGGACAAACACCGCGCGGGCTTTGGATATACATTCAATAGCCAGGGCAGGTACATTGAACCGTTTAAAAAGTTAATAAGAAGTAAGAGCCAGTGGTTCAACCTTATTAAAGACGTCAACTTTAACCTGCAGCCATCACTCATAGGTTTCAGGGCTGATGTAAACAGGCAGTTTGGCGAATTCATACCAAGGATTGTGACTACGGATCAAACTGGCAAAGTGGAACGTGTAGACACAACCTACGACAAGTACTTTACTTTCGACAGGTACTATAACTATCGTCATGACCTCACCCGCTCATTAAACATTGACTTTACTGCCACCAATATGGCACGTATAGATGAGCCATATGGCCGAATAAACACTAAAGAGAAAAGAGATACTATCAGGAGGAGGTTCCTGCGTGGTGGCCGTACCACCGATTATACGCAGAAAGCGATAGCCAGTTATACCCTTCCGCTGGCTAAGATTCCTGCCATTGATTGGGTAACTGCACGGTACAGCTATGGAGCAAGCTACAACTGGATAGGCGCAAGCCTGATAGCCCGTGAGTTTGGAAACGTAATTGAGAACAGCCAGGAAAACAATCTCAATACAGAGATTGACTTCACCAGGCTATACAACAAATTCAGATTCTTCCGATCGCTTGACGCAGGTGCCGGTACAGGAACCGGAGGCAAGCGAGGGACAGGAAACACTGGGCAACGGCAGAGCGACAACATGATGAACCGTAACCAAAACACCGCGGGTTATCCACCCCGCGAAGAAGTGTTGCGTGGGCTAACGGGCGAACAACGCACTGCAGCACTAAGAAAATGGAGAGCCCAACGAGCCGATTTCAGAAGGATGGAAAGACAGCGCAAGCTGAACACGCCAATGCAACTGGGCGGCATGGCCACTTTTGCAGGCAGAATGGTCACGATGGTTAAGCGTAGCAGCATTAACTATAGCGAAACCTACAGAAGCAGGGTGCCGGGATACATGGATAGCACGCAGGCTTTTGGACATAACTTCGATAGTTGGCAGCCGGGGTTAGATTATGTGTTCGGAAGGCAGCCCGACACCGCATGGCTAAACCAGAAAGCTAGGCAAGGCATTATTACGCGCGATACTTTCTTCAACCTGCTTTTCAGGCAGAATTTCGAACAAAAGCTTAGTATCACGGCGCAAATAGAACCCATACGGGACCTGATTATTGACCTGAACATTGATAAGACCTATTCAAAAGAATATACAGAACTGTTCAAAGACACTACCGTAGGAGGAGGTGGTAAATTTACCCACAACAACCCGCTTGCAAGCGGCGGCTTCAGTGTGTCGTATATTTCGCTAAACACGTTGTTCAATAAGTTCAGTCCTAATGAGGTGTCTGAGACGTTCAGGGAATTTGAAAATAACAGGATCATTGTGGCCCGCAGGCTCGCAGCGTCTAACCCTTATTGGAACGGAGGCTTCAACGCCGACGGCTTCCCGACGGGGTATGGCCGTTACCAGCAGGATGTGTTGATACCAGCATTCATCGCGGCATATTCAGGCAAGAGCGCCAATAATGTTGCATTGATTAAGCAAACCAATCCGAACATAAAGACCAACCCATTCAGTGGAATAAAACCGATGCCTAACTGGAGGCTAACATACAATGGTCTCTCAAGGATACCTGCGTTGGCAAAGATATTCAGCAACATCACACTGACGCACGGCTACAGTGGCACGCTTAGTATGAACAGCTTTACGAGTGCCTTACTCTACACCGATCCATTTGGCTATGGGGCACCCTATTTCATCGATACCGTGAGTGGCAACTACGTTCCATACTTCCTGGTACCTAACATAACAATGCAGGAACAGTTCGGACCGTTGTTCGGGATTGATGTTACAACAAACAGCCAGTGGAATATTAAGTTCGAATACCGCAAAAGCAGGCAGTTAAGTCTCAGCCTTGTAGATTATCAACTAAGTGAGGTAATAGGAACTGAATGGACGATTGGAACCAGTTGGCGTAAACGTGGCTTCAGCCTTCCCTTTAAACTGCCGTTCATGAAGGATAAGAAGCTGGAAAACGATATTAACTTCCGTCTTGATCTGGGCTTCAGGGATGATGCTCAAAGCAACAGCCGCCTTGACCAGGCGAATGCCTATAGCACAGGCGGACAAAAAGTGATAACCATACAGCCTTCTATTGATTACATCTTAAACAACAGAGTTAACATCAAATTATTCTTCGACCAAAGAAGGGTGATACCTTATATATCCACCTCACCCCCTATTACTACTACAAGGGGCGGCTTGCAGATAAGGGTATCACTGGCGCAGCCATAGAGGCATAGAAAAGGGAGAGGTTAGTTTTACTTTTTATAGAAGTGGCAGAATAATAAAAAATGCGTTACGCAGATTGCGTAACGCATTTTGCGTAAAATGGCGATCAGCGTAATTTCATCAAGAAGCTTACGGGTACAAATACCAATAATAACCAGCCTGGATACGATGCGAAAATTAAGCGGAGAGGTGCACTGCTCTGCGGAATGACACATGCACCCAATGAGTGGCCCCTGATGGTTATGTCAACTGTTCCCTGCTTCCAGTGTTGCAGTATCATTTGTTTGGGCTCTTGATACGCCAGACACCTATTGCGCCGCAGGCACCTTAGATGACAACTAATGCAACATTATGCCGGTTACGTAGAGGCGAACTACAGGCAGATATTCCCAGCCTTCTTAACTACTAAAGCTTCGCCTTACATTTGCTCATGACCAATACCGAAGTTAGAGTACGCTTCGCCCCTTCCCCAACCGGTGGATTGCACCTTGGCGGCGTACGTACCGTTTTATACAATTATCTCTTTGCTAAACAGAACAATGGCAAGTTTATACTAAGGATAGAGGACACTGATCAAAATCGCTTTGTAGAAGGCGCTGAGCAGTACATAATTGACTGCCTGGAGTGGTGCGGATTGATTGCCGATGAAGGACCTCATAAGGGAGGAAACTTCGGCCCTTACAGGCAGAGTGAGCGCAAAGCCATTTACCGCGAATATGCTAGCCAGCTTGTGGAGCGCGGGTATGCCTACTATGCATTCGATACCCCGCAGGAGTTGGAGGAAATGCGCAACAACTTCAAGACTGAGGAAAACCCTTCGCCGCAATACAACCATTCTATCAGGCAGAAGATGCGCAACTCGCTTACGATGAGTGCAGAAGAAACGCAACAGTTGCTTAGCAATAATACACCACACGTTGTTCGCATTAAGATGCCTGAGAATGAGACACTTTCATTTACTGACATGATACGCGGCGAGATAACATTCAATACAGGGCAAAGTGATGACAAGGTTTTGCTGAAAGCAGACGGCATGCCTACCTATCATCTAGCCGTGGTGGTAGACGACTTCCTGATGAAGATTTCGCACGCCTTTCGCGGTGAAGAGTGG
>JAEZDR010000193.1 GCA_023433265.1 Bacteroidota bacterium
GCCTTACATACTTTACCCCGGTAGAGTATAAGATGCCGGGTGCCGCCGGCACCAGGAACCTTGACGCTGAAATCATCGTAAACTTTGAATATGGTCCAGGACCGGGTATCTACCCGCCTGTTGTAACGCAATGCCCAAGTCCAAGGGACGATTCCACCTTCTTCCGCTTCTGGATAAAGGATGAGGCAGAAAACATTAGCGATACAGTGGAGACGCCGGTCTTGGTGTTTCTCAAGCCATGAGGCTTCTTCAGCACAGCCTGGGATTTATTTTTTACGGTAACATCTTCTATGCTGCCTGTACAGTTTTACTCTGTATAGAAACAAACCTGGTCGCGGGCTTCGGTCTCAACCACCCGGCCTTCTACCTTGCCATAGGCGCTGCAACGCTGCTTTTCTACGGCATCATTTACTACCGCGGCGGCAAATACGTCAACCTTGAAATAGTTGCATTCGACTGGCAAAGTCGCTTACATTGGTATAGTTACCATAGGGGGTTTATCAGGATCCTTATTTGGCTCGGGCTATTTCTCCTGGCTGCTTCAGGTGCCTGGTATCTCGGTCAGGGTCGCTGGCAAAACCTCACAATAAGTCACTACTTCCTTGCGCTCTTGTTTCCGCTTGTGGCAATTGCCTATTCTTATAAGATTCTTCCTTTCTCGCGGCTTAGCATTCTTAGAGAGGCTGGACTTCTAAAACCTTTCATCCTGGGATTTGCATGGGCTGGTTTTGTTACGGTGTTTCCAATGATAGGGCTTCAATTTGAAGACAAACTGCAAGAACAATCGCTCCTGCCTTTTTGGTGGCTTTTCATTCAAAACCTTATCTATATATCAGTCCTTTGTATCCTGTTCGATATCAAAGACCGCGATGCCGATAGCGCAAAAGGAATTAATACATTCCCTGTAACCATGGGCACTACCCGAACCATTTGGTTGGTGGTCCTCCCCCTCATTGTATTCAACCTGCTCATTAAGTTTCTCTACTTTTCCCAAAAACCGCACTTCATTCCAGCCGTTCTCTTGCGTAGCTTGCCCTACCTTCTTATGATTCCCATAACCTTACTGGTCACTCAAAAGCGCTCAACTCTTTTTTACCTGGCTGTTGTAGATGGGCTTATGCTCGTAAAGGCGCTGTTAGGTATATTAAGTATTACACGCTTTTGAAGCCTGCCTTTCAGAGGTACCTCCGCCAGGCAAATTTCTCAGCCTGCTCCTTGAACACGCAGCCCTGTCCCAATTCTTTTTTACCAGCCTTAAAAGCCTTCTTACCCCTTATTCCACACTAACCTATAACTTTGCTCACTCAGAAAATATTTACAATCAAAATAACCACATTATGAAAGTTACAGTTGTTGGTGCCGGTGCAGTAGGCGCTACTTGCGCAGACAATATTGCTCGTACCTCTCTATGCGAAGAGCTTGTACTTGTCGACATCAAAGAAGGCCTTGCAGAAGGCAAAGCAATGGATATAATGCAGACTGCCGCATTACTCGGTTTCGAAACGAAAGTTTCTGGCAGCACAAACGATTATGCTAAAACAGCAGGATCAGATGTAGTAGTCATCACTTCAGGTATTCCCCGTAAGCCGGGCATGACGAGGGAAGAACTTATAGGCACCAATGCCGGCATCGTAAAAGGTGTAACAAACAACATTCTTAAGCATTCTCCAAACACCATCATTGTGGTTATCTCCAACCCGATGGATACAATGACTTACCTGGCGCTTACTTCTAGTGGTCTGCCCAAGGAAAGGATTATCGGTATGGGTGGTATCCTCGATAGTGCACGCTTCAAGTTCTACCTCGGCCAGGCGCTTGGTGCTTCCACAAACGATCTCCATGCTACAGTAATCGGCGGACATGGTGATACTACTATGATCCCATTAATCAGGTATGCAACATGGAACAGCGTTCCGGTTACGCATTTCCTCAACAAGGAGCAACAGGAAAAGGTGGTTGCCGACACAATGGTAGGGGGTGCTACACTTACTAAACTTATCGGCACTTCTGCCTGGTATGCACCGGGTGCTGCAGGAGCTGCTTTGGTTAAATCAATTCTTAGGAACGAGCAAAAACTCTATCCTTGCTGCGTTAGCCTCAATGGCGAGTATGGTCAAAAAGATATCTGTCTCGGCGTACCGGTTATCATTGGCAAAAATGGCTGGGAGCGTATCGTAGATTATAAGCTCAACCAGGAAGAGCAGACTTTGTTTACTAAGAGCGCAGACGCTGTTAGGAATATGAATGATGTTTTAAAAGCAGAAGCTGTTTAACAGCATTTCTGTAAGCTTATAAAAAAACCTCAACCTAATGGTTGAGGTTTTTTATCGATTCAAAAGTCAGTTATTCTGCTACGTTGCTGGTCGTTGCGTGTGGCTTAGCCAACCTTGTAGATTTAGCTCTCCGGCTTTTTCCGAAAGAACCTTTGAATATCTTGCCTTTCTTGGTTTTTTTGTCACCTCTTCCCATAATGAAATATTTTGACTGCAAACCTAAGGAAAAGGACACAGAATCAGGCCTTCAAGCGTGTCATGTTCCCTCTGAACCAGCTAATTTAATCCAACCTCCCGCTTAATACTTGCAAATCTCAGAACGCCCGTTTGGCCTTCGTACCACCCTTTTCACCTATTTCCGATGCCAAATAGCAGGCTGTTTTCAGTGCCTTTTTCCCTTATCCCTTAATTGAGGTATCTGTAAGCGGTATTGTCGCGCTCCTGTAGCGATGTTGTAGCGGTGCTGTAGCGGTGTTGCAGCGATGTTGTAGCGGTGTTGTAGCGGTGCTAATGCCAACCAACCCCGTAGCAACCGTCTGCTAAACCCGTTACTATCACGTTAACTGGCTCTTACTGGCGGCTCGCTTCTTATTTAAAAACCCTTAGGTTTGGCGGCATGTTCATATACAACGTTACGGTGATGGTCAACCATCAAATACATGATCCATGGAAAGACTGGATGTTAAACACCCATATCCCCGAAGTAATGGCGACTGAATGCTTCGAGAAAAACGTATTTCTGCGCCTCCTCGAAGTCGACGAAAGCGAAGGGGTGACCTATGCTGTGCAGTACTATGCCTTATCAAAGGCATTATACAACCGCTATATCGACAAATATGCTCCCTCCCATCGTCAAAAAACCATGGATAAATGGGGCAATCAGCTTATTGCTTTCCGGTCTTTAATGCAGGTTGTAGATTAACTGCTCTTTTGCCGGCATCGGTTTAACGGCTTTCTCCACATTTGTGGGTTTTTCTGTTTGCAATTAATTTTCCGGCATCCATAAAAACCCGATAAATTTGTTTCACTAAACCAAGAATTTTAAAAACTAATATTATGAACAAAGCTGATCTGGTTGCTCAAATTGCTGAAGAAGCAGGCCTCACCAAAACGCAAGCTAACACTGCTCTAAACTCATTCGTAGAGGCTGTTACTAAAACATTAAAGAAAGGTGATAAAGTTACGCTCGTAGGCTTTGGAACTTTCTCTGTGTCTAAGCGCGCGGCTCGTACAGGACGTAATCCTAAAACCAACGAACCCATTAAAATCAAAGCAAAAAAAGTTGCTCGTTTTAAAGCTGGTAAGGAACTGGCAGAAAAGATCTAACATAAATACATTTTGGTTTAAAAAGCAGAAGCAAACACTTCTGCTTTTTTATTGCTACTTATCGTAGTCTAGAACATATCCTGTTCATCATAACCTTCTCCCCTGCCCGCAATGTTTTTTGCTGCCAGCCATCCACTGGTCCAGGCATGCTGAAAATTAAACCCTCCTGTCACCCCATCTACATCCATTACCTCCCCAGCAAAGAATAAGTTAGCAACTATCTTACTCTCCATTGTACTTGCATTTATCGACGAAAGACTTACACCCCCGGCCGTAACAAATTCTTCTTTAAAGGTTGTCTTTCCGCGTACCGTTAGGGTGTAGTCTGTTAAGTTTTTCATCAATAAATTCTGCGGCTTTGCCCCTAACTCACTCCACTTTGTTTGCTCTGCAATTCCTGATTGTCTTAAAAGAAATAACCATAAACGTGCAGGCAGTCCGAATGGGTTTTTATTCCCTATCTGCTGGTTGCTATGCAGGTTTCTTAGATCAGGCCATTGTTGCTGCAATGCGTGTTGACTTACAGAATGAAGCCAGTTAACCTGTATCACAAAGTTGTAGTTCACCTTTGCCAAATGCACAGCCGCCCAGGCCGAAAGCTTAAGAACCGCAGGTCCGCTAAGTCCCCAGTGTGTTATCAATACTGGGCCTGATTGTTCGTACTTACTCGATGCTATTTTGATAGTCACCGGGTTTACGCTTACCCCCATCAGTTCTCTTATCCCATGCCCGGGCAGGTTGAAGGTAAATAAAGAGGGTACAGGCAACGCTATTGTGTGTCCAAGTCGCCTGATAAATTCAAACTGCGGTGTTTTAGGAAAGCCTCCACAGGCTATACATACATACTTTGCTTCCAAAGCTCTCCCATCCTGGAGCACGACGCTAAATAAATCTCCTCGCTTTTCCACGCTATCAACCGACGCATTCATAAGTATCTCTATCTTATGCTCGGTAGCTTCCTTTAACAGGCAACTAATTATGGTATCAGAGCTATCTGTTGTCGGAAACATCCTTCCATCCGCTTCGGTCTTTAGCTCCACTCCTCTCTTCCTAAACCATTCAACTGTGTCTGTCGTATTAAAATGATGAAAAGACTTCTTCACAAAATGATAGCCCCGCGGATAGCTCTTTGCTAGTTCAACCACATCAAAACACGCGTGGGTAACATTGCACCTGCCGCCTCCACTCACCTTCACTTTCGAGAGCAGTTTCCCCGTTTTTTCCAGTACATATACCTTTAGCTGCTTATTTGTCGCTGCCGCATTAACCGCGCAAAAAAATCCTGCTGCCCCACCCCCAATAACAATCAGCCTGTTGTTGCTTTCGTTCACCTTCCAAAACTAAGTGCTAATACGCTATCTCTTTCATTAGCGGATTACAACAGCCTATTTCTCTAGTATTTTTATCTCTACCCTCCTATTGGTAGTGCGGTCTGCATCTGTACGTTCAGGTGTTACAAGGGGATGTTTGTAACCAAAACCTTTCCAGCTCATTCTCTCTTCTGATATCCCGTTCTCGCGAAGAAAATTATAAATAGCTCTCGCCCTGTTATTCGACAAACGGTACTGTCTTGTATCAATATCCCACCCGTCAAATCCGTCAAATTGTTCTGCTGCCTCAGTGGCGCAACAAATATGTCCCTGTATTTCTATTTTCAGTCCCGGCAATCTTTGCATTGCTTCCAGAAGTTCCAAAAGCGCAGGCCGGGACTCTGCTAAAACAATATGACGTCCACCATAAAAATTAATATTTCGTAGTACAATGGTCTGTCCTGTTTTAAATGCCGTATCTGTAATGGTTGCTACTAGCTTGTTCTCTGTGGAATCTTCTGCCCGCTTAAGGATAGGTGTCCGATAAGCTATCGTTATCTCCGCCCTCCGGTTTAATTGGCGCGATACTTCGTCCCACTGCTCAGACACCAATTGTCGCTCTCCATTGCCATTAATCTGTATATCTACCCGCCCTGCAATACCACGGTCTTTCAGTGCGGTACGGGTAGCTATGGCACGGGCAAGCGAAAGCGAATCGTTATAGCGATGCTTTCCTACCTGGTCGCAATGGGCTACCACCAGCACCGACTGTACTTCTTTGTCCTGTAACGTTTTTAATACAGAATCTATCCTCGCGGCTTCCGCAAGTTCTATTTGCGATGAATTGAATGGGAAATAAATTGTAAACCGGCTCTCTTGGGCACACACGCATCCGTGTATAGCTGCTAACAAAACCGTAAAGAAGAACGCTTTCATAGCCTATGAATTTAGGAGAAAGTATTCAACAGGTCTGTTAAACTACTTTACCGCCTCCAGGGCTTTGTGCACCATGGGGTCTTTCATATTGTTTACCTGGAAGTACCCTTGTGCTCTCCATATCTGCCTTGCCAGTAAAGCCTTAACCCGCTCCATCAAATCTTTCTTCGCGTTCGATGGAATGTTTGAAATTGAAACACTGTCGCTCTTCGCTTGTTGCATTATGGCTTGCCAAACCGCCTCGCCAGGTTCAAACTTAGTTGCCAGTTCGGCAGGTGTTTCATATTCTTTAAAAAGGCCGCGGTTGTTTACATAGAACTTGTAAGCAAACCGCTGAATGATTCCCCTGTAATACAGTTCCATCACTTCCTGTGGCTGTGTCGTAGTATCAAAAGGAACGAACACATCAGGTGTAATGCCGCCACCACCGTACACTATCCTCCCTCCGGGTGTTTTGTAAGGCTTTCCTGCCGGTTTAGCAGTATCACCCACCAGCAGCTCCCCGTTGTGGAATCTAGAGATCAGTTCATCTTCATATTGTTCCCTCGCCTTATTATAGGGTTTCTGAATGTTCCTGCCTAACGGTGTATAATAACGGGCTACCGTAAGTCGGAGGCCGCTACCATCCGAAAGATTAAACTGTTGTTGTACCAATCCCTTTCCGAAAGTTCTTCTGCCTATTATCGTCCCGCGGTCCCAATCCTGCACTGCACCAGCCAGAATTTCGCTTGCAGAAGCAGAAGTCTCATCTACAAGTATGGCCAGCTTGCCTTCCTCGAATAGGCCTGCTCTCTTTGTTTTATAAACTTCCTCGGCTACATTGTTTCCCTTCGTGTAAACAATAGTCTTACCATCATCTAGAAACTCGTCAGCTATATCTACAGCCTCCGGTAAAAAACCGCCACTGTTGCCGCGCACATCCACTATGAGACTTTTCATGCCTTCCCCTTTCAATCGTTCCAGGTTTTGCATAAACTCTTCGTAGGTAGTGTTCGAAAACTTATTAATACGTATAAAACCCACACCGGGATTTATCATATAAGCCACATCTACAGAGGGAAGGGGAATATACCCTCGTGTAATGGTAAAACCCTGCAGCTTGCCTTCTCTCATCACGGTCACTTTCACCCGCGAATTGTTAGGCCCTCTTAAAATTTTGCCTACATCGCTGGGTTCTATGTCTTTTCCAGTAAGCGAAAGCGTATCGTTAACCTTAATTATTTTATCGCCCACCTTTATACCAGCCCTGTCTGAAGGTCCGTCTTTAATTACATTCAAAACGTTCACGGTATCGTCAAACATCTGGAACTCTACCCCTATCCCTTCGAAGTTGCCTATTAATTCTTCATTCGCCGAGCGCAAATCATCTGCTGGGATAAATACCGAATGGGGGTCAAGCTTGGAAAGTAATTCATCAATCACCTCAGTCTTTAAGCTGTCAGCGCTTACCTTATCTACATACCGGGTATCTACAAGATTGATAACCTCCTCTAGCGAGGTTTTCTTAGTATTTTGAAAGAATACAATACCGGAGGTTTTCTCTTTCAGTTTGAATCCAATGGCCATCCCTATCACCATCACTATCGCAAACAGGAACGGCTGCCACACCTCTAATTTTCTTTTGTTCATAATCTGGGAATCGGTCTTCCTTTTTTGAGCGCGCTGCGAATATCTACAAATAATGTGGAATTCATCTTTACCTTTAACTCGCTTGAAAACATTAGCAATGCCGACATTATTGATTGCCGACAGTGGAGCTACTAAATGCGACTGGACTTTGATTTCCAGCAATAACCGTAAAAAACGGGTGTCAACCACTGGGTTAAGTCCTTACTTTCTCTCAGGGCAACAAATAACTCAAAAGCTGCAGGAGGAACTTCTACCCCACCTTGGAAGGGCCCTGCCTGATGAGGTTTACTTCTACGGAACCGGGTTAAGCAATCCCAACAATGTAAAGGTTGTTAGAAAGAGTTTGCGAGACACATTTTCCGGCGCTTATATCGCCATCGAAAACGATCTGTTGGGTGCAGCAAGAGCTTTATGCGGAAAGGAAAAGGGCATTGCCTGCATACTTGGCACCGGTAGCAACTCCTGTTTTTACAACGGTAGTAAAATTGTAAAGAATAGCCCGGGACTAGGCTATATCCTTGGCGATGAAGGAAGCGGTGCGTACCTGGGAAGAAAAGTAATACAGTACTATCTCTACAACACTTACGATGAAGACCTCCGTTCACGTTTCGACGCAAAGTTTGTAACGAACCCGGTCGAGATACTCGAAAACGTTTATAAAAAGCCATTACCCAACCGCTACCTGGCTTCATTTGCCATCTTCCTGGCGGAAAACCGCGGCCATTACATGGTCGAGAACATCATTGAAGATGGTCTGAACGATTTTATTGTAACCCATTTATATAAATACCGGGAAGCCTGGACTAGTCCCATTAGCTTCACAGGTAGCATCGCCTTTGGATTTAAAGACGTACTTCAGGAACTGTTTGACAGTTATGAGTTACAACTTGGCAGGGTTTTACAAAGTCCAATGGAAGGGCTGATCTCCTATCATCAAAACCGATAATGAAAGAAGAAAAGACTACAGAAGAGCCTTCCGGGTACCGCAACCTAGAAAACATGTCTGTAAGCGAGATTATTTCTCACATTAACACCGAAGACAAGAAAGTGGCTGTCGCTGTAGAACATGCACTCCCTCAACTTGAACGCCTCATTTCAGCGGTTTGCGACAAGCTTTTTGCCGGGGGTAGATTAATCTATATTGGTGCAGGCACCAGTGGCAGGCTCGGTATTTTGGATGCCAGTGAATGCCCTCCCACTTATGGGGTACCATACGGGCTTGTTCTGGGAATAATCGCCGGCGGGCACGCGGCTCTTAGTAAAGCTGTCGAATTTGCTGAAGACAGTAGAACAGAAGGGTGGAACGATCTTGACCGTCACTTTGTAAACAACAGGGATTTCGTAATCGGTCTTACAGCAAGTGGCAGCACTCCGTATGTGCTTGGCGCGCTTGAAGAATGTAAAAAAAGGAACATTCTCACGGGTTGTATCGTATGCAACAAAAAAAGTGCAGTGGCAAGGGAAGCAAACTTCCCCGTAGAAATTATTGTTGGACCTGAATTTGTGACAGGAAGCACGAGAATGAAGAGTGGCTCAGCACAAAAGATGGCGCTCAATATGATTACAACAGCTGTAATGATCCAATTAGGTAGGGTTCAGGACAACCGGATGGTAAACATGCAACTAACAAACGAGAAACTAATAGACAGGGGTATTAGGATGGTGATGGAACAATTATCAATCACCGATTACGCTTCTGCCAAAGAATTATTGCTTAAACACGGAAGCGTAAAACTTGCGGTGGAAAACGCTCATAAAAATTAATTTGCAGTATAGAAGATTTAGCTAAATTCACTTAATAAAATCAGGCTTATGAAGTATAGAATTTTACCTTTAGCCGCACTCCTTGCGCTTTCAACCGCTTCTTTTGCACAAACAGACAAGGCTTACGCAGTTACCAGCGAAACAAAAGGCCATTATATCTGGAATGTTATAAGAGAAGTCGACCTTTCCACGGGGAAAGTTATCCGCACCCTCTATGCGCCCAACCAGGCAGCAGAGATGAGGATACAGAGTACCACCGGTGATAAGTTTAATGCAAACAACGCGTACATAACATCTAATGGTGTTGCTGCTACTGCCTACGACGCGGCGCATAACCGTTTATACTTTACCCCAATGCGTGGCCAAACGCTTAATTATTTGGACCTCACTACGGGTAAAACAGTTGTGCTGAACGGTGACCAAAATTTCAACACAGGTAACAAAGGAGATGAAGCCAACGTCATCACCCGCATGTGTATGGGCGCCGACGGCAATGGTTATGCCTTAACGAACGATGGTAACCAATTACTCCGTTTTACCACCGGCGAAAAGCCCCAAATCTCAAAGCTTGGGCAATTAATAGACGGTAAAAAGAATAACGGAATCTCTATTCATAACCTCTGCACCAGCTGGGGCGGGGATATGATTGCTGATGCTTACGGCAACCTATGGGTGCTTACAATGCGTAACAATGTGTTCAAAGTAAATCCAAACACCCTTGTTGCTGACCACGTGGGTGCTATCAAAGGCTTACCAGCCGATTTCACTACAAACGGTGCAGCTGTCGATAAAGAAGGGCAGGTGGTAGTTAGCAGTTCTGTGCTTACAAAAAACTACTATCGCATTAACCTGTCAACGCTTGTTGCAACAGCTATCGAAAACGAAGATGGCAGTGTCTTCAATGCTTCCGATTTGGCAAGCCGTTATGTGGCTTACGCCGATGCCAAAAGCAGTTCACCTTTTGCACTCGACGAAGTAAAAGGCAATCAGTTTGTTTCTGTGTATCCAAACCCTGTAACCAATGCGCAGTTGAATGTAACATTCAACAAACTGCCTGCAGGCAACTACAATGTTGAAATCATGGACTTAAGTGGTAAACGCATTCAGTCCAACCTTGTAGCAACCAGGGGGATAGAAACACAACGCCTCGTCGTAACAAAAGGTGTTAGTAAAGGAATGTATGTTCTTAAAGTTACGAATGCTCAAGGCGAAACGGTTTACAGCGATAAGTTGTGGATCCAATAAACCTTATATTGTTTTACATATAAGAGGCTGTAGTTTTACAGCCTCTTTTTTTTAGATGCATAATATGAAATCCAACAGGTACATGCCAGGCAAGAACTTCATAGCGGGAAGAAACCCGGTAAAGGAGGCATTACAGAGCGAGCAGAACATTGATAAAATATTATTATCCAAGAGCGCCAGCGGAGAGGTTATTGGAGAAATCAAAGCCATTGCCCGCACTAAGAATATTCCTGTGCAATATGTGCCTGTTGAAAAACTAAACGGTCTTACGAACATACAGCACCAAGGCATTCTTGCTTTCAAATCGGCTGTGGTCTATCAAAGTTTACAGGATGTAATCGACTGGGTAACTTCAAAAGGAGAGTATCCTCTCTTTGTTATCCTGGACGGTGTAACCGACGTCAGGAATATTGGTGCTATCGCGCGAACTGCCCTTTGTTGTGGCGCCCATGCTCTCATCCTACCCGATAAGGGTGTCGGGGCCTTGAATGAGGATGCTGTTAAAGCGAGTGCAGGTGCACTCGAACAGGTTGCAATATGCAGGGTAAACAGCCTCATGAAAGCCGTAGATGATCTTCACCTGAATGGTATCAAGGTCTATGCAAGCGAAATGACTGCCGGCACACTTCTTTTCAATTTACCGCTTAATGAACCCTGTGCCATTATAATGGGTGGAGAAGACAAAGGGGTTTTTCCGGCACTTATGAAGATATGCGACAGCAATTTCAAAATACCCATGCACAGCGGCTTCGAATCGCTGAACGTATCGGTGGCTGCAGGCATGATCTTGTATGAAGCAATGAAGCAACGTCTCAAAACTTCCTAGTTGCCACAATCTCTTCCTTTTTATGTAACCCTGTACTTGTCAATTAGCTGCGCATCGCAGATGCCGCCTTCTTCGCCTGACAACTCGAATACCTGCCTTGCAGGTACCCCTCAAATCTTTTTAAAGCACCTTGTATCGCTATCTCCTTGATATCTACTCGCTGCATAGCTGCCCATTCTCCGAGGCATCTCTTACCATACAAGCACCAATCCACGCCCCATCTCTTTTACTAAAAGCACCCTTAACCGGGGGTTTTCCATAGATATTCCGTACATATTCCATCCATATCCCGTTCAAACTTTGCATTTCCCCTCTCATAGAGCCTCTAAAAAGCGTTTAAATCAGTAAAATCTACTCGCATTTTTCTATGACATTTATCAGTTTTTCATCATTTGCACCTATTGCCCAAAAAAACCTACTTCCCGCTTATAATCGGAGGATATCCATACTCCTCTCCTACCCTGCTGCCCTGATAAGTCGTCGATCACCTAAACATGATGTGGCGTACTATGTAGCGTTTCGGGACTCAATCTTTCGTCATCGTCTCGTGAGAAGACAATTGTTTCATTCCCGTTAATGGTTTATTAAGCAAACCCAAGGTGCATGCACTGCTATTTTCATCTTTCAATTGTAGTATCTATACACGATATGTGTCACATAAATTAAGTACGTAAAGTAACTATACATAACAGTCGAGAGAAGATTCGGTCTGTCTTCTTTTTATCTGATAAGTGGGACTAACACAAACTTGAACAGCATAAAAAGTAAAGCTAAAACAAACATGAGAATAGATATACGATTCATGCCATGCATATATTTTACCCAGCGTGTTGGCTGTTGTTTGGAATCGCGTTTCCTGATGTATAAGTATTCGCCAAGCTGCCTCAATATGCCCATGATAAATGTTTAACCAAAAATAAAGCTTGTGCAGGAATATTAGGGACAAACAAAAGCCGCCAATGGTAAACCATAGCAGCTGTATGTTCAAAAAGAAAACCCCAAACTTACTTTTTAATCAACCCGTCTGAAACCACCTCCAATAAGAGACAATACAAAGAGTACAACAAAAATCCAGAAAAGAATTTTAGCAATTGAAGCAGCTCCTGCCGCTATACCGCCAAACCCGAAGATGGCAGCAATAATCGCAATCACAAGAAAAACTATTGTCCAGCGCAACATAACACATTATTTAAGTTAAGCACTATCGCTTCTTTAGCTGTTAAAAAATTGTACCAATAGAGGCCATTCTAAATAAACACCTGTCTGGGTTATGGGAAACAAACTGCTCACAGAATGAAATACTCGTGGCGTGCTGATTATTGTTGACATTTTTCACCATTATTGTTGTTTTCGCCTGGCCTCCCACATGATTGATTTTCATAGCCAATTATCTCAATTAGTTAAACAAACACCTCGCCTTCATAAAAACATCGACATTTTATATGTCAACTCGAAACGATTTATTGACCTAAAATCAATTTATTTGATTGAATGCTAGGCTGCGCAACAATTAAACTTCCGCTGGGGATTAGCTTCCTCATAAAGGATGTGCAAAACGTAAAAACAACAGTTTCTAACTGTGGTATTTAATTTGAATTAACAATACCAAAGCGGAGAAGAGAGATGGCAGAGAGAAATTTACACGGTTTAAAAGAAAAGATGGAACAACTGGGAAGTGCATTGCTTTATAACTTCAGTACGGCTGTATGGAAGTTCCCTTCCTGCGTTATCCAGATGCAGAAACTCGATGAGGTAGGCAACCTTTGGTTTATGGTAAAGAAGCCAGCCCAGTGCCTTGATACTTTTGAAAAAGACTTCCCGGCAATGTTGCACTTCTATAGAAAAGGAAAACAATTCCACATTAAAGTGCACGGCAAGGCGGTCATCATGGATGATCCTGAAACATTAATTGTCCTCGACGAAGAAATAAGGCAGCAGTTGACGCCTAACCTTGTTCTGATTAAAGTAAAAATCCAGCGGGTTGAATATTTTGAAGAGGTTCAGCGCAACAGTATTTTCGGATCGCTAAAGTCTATGATTCATAAGTGGGTATTCAGAGAAGAACCAGGCTATCACCCTTATTGGATAGGCTCTGATGCTGCTACTTCGTTTTAAGGTCTTATTCTGCCAGGTCAAAGGTGGTTGATCTGCCCAGCCAACTCCATCCACAAATATGACCTCTAAGCTTTAGTTGCTTCGCAGCCACGGTAATTTTACCGCAATAGGTTTTCCCCGTTTTGGGATCGTAAATTGTCCCTCCCTCAAAAGTATTGGGATCGCCTGACGACTGTTTAAAATTTTTCAATATCACCAGGTTCATCAATTTCGCAGTTCTCTGGTTCTCGTTAGGGTTGTGAACATCGGTTCTCGGTTTCCCATTTTGATCATGCGGATCGCGTAACCAAACGATCTTGCCGTGATAAGCCTCGTCACTTCCTTTATAAATCTGAATTTTAGACGACTTCTCGAAATTGTACCACACACGATTTATTGCGTAGGTCTGTGCATACAGTACTGCCGAACAGGAAAACATAGCCACTAACAGCAATAGTTGCTTCATCCAAACAAGTTTTCAGCAATATATCGAAAATTAGTTGGAAAACCATCGGCTACTCATAGCGTAGCGCAACGATGGGGTTTAAACGGGCAGCTTTATAAGCCGGGTATATTCCTGCTACCAATCCAACTGCAGAGCAAATTACAATTCCTGCAACCACCCACGCCCAGGGCACTACAAACCCTGTCTCAAGAAAGATAGAGAAAAGATTGCCAACCAGCACTCCGAGAATAATACCGAAGATGGCTCCCATCACACTAATGATAGTAGACTCCAGAAGAAACTGTAGCCGAATATTTCCGCGCTTGCCACCTAACGCTTTAATAAGCCCAATCTCCCTTGTTCGTTCATTCACGGCAACAAGCATAATATTCATTAAACCGATGGCTGCACCTATCAAAGTAATCATTCCAATGGCTCCCGCTGCACCTTGAATGCTGCCTAACAACCCAATAAAAGTTTCCGCAAGCTTGTCGCTTTTCTCTATCGCAAAATTGTCTTCCTCGGTAGGATGCATCTTTCTGATCGCCCTAAAAACAGAAGTCGCTTCGTCTATCGCAAAAGGTAACTGTGCAATATCAAGGGCTGCTATATTAATGATATAAGAAGGAGAAGCATTCGCGTAACGCCGAACATTATTATAGGTGGTAACAACAGCATTATCTGCACGCATTAATGCACTGCTTCCTTTACTTTTAAGTACACCTATCACGCGATAGGGTATGCTTCCTACATTAATTGTTTTCTCAAGTGCAGTTTCTGGTCTGTCATTAAAAAGCTTATTGGCAACGTCGCTACCAAGAATACAAACGTTTCTACCCGTTTCTACATCAAGCTGATTGAAGTTTCGCCCATGCTGTATCGTAAAGCCGGTTACTTGTAAATAATTCTCGTCGCCGCCACGTAAACTTACGTTTGGATTAGTCTTTTTATCCCTATAGCTTATTTCGTTTCCTCCACGGTAACTCAGCGATAAGCTAACCATTGCCGGGAACTTATAATACTGCTTGAAACGTTCGGCTTCCTCGAGGGTAATGTATTTATCAAGATTCGACTTCTTCTGCCTTTTATTTCTTTTCTCCGCTTTAACCTCCGAATTATTGTCAAACCTAAAACGTTCTTTAAAAGAAATGGAGAAACTATTGGCACCCATAGTAGCAAAGTTGTCCTTCAGGCTTTTGTTCATCGCTTCTATAGCGGTAATAATTCCAATAAGTGCCATGATACCGAAAGCTATGATAGCCACGGTAATGCCCGTTCGTAAACGATTACTCCTTACCGTATTATAGGCCAAACCAAATGTGTCGCGGATAGACATACTCTTTGCAAAGCATAAAGATACTGTCCTAAGGGCGCTGGCCCCCAGAAATTATCTTACAGGAAGTATCTTAGGATGGATGGTAAGCCCGGAGACAGAATCTTGCTGGCAAGCCGGGAAATATATAGTTTAGCCCTCTGGCAACGCGCGATAACATATCATCCGGTCCGGATAGCCTCTTGTTGGCTAAGTACAGCCAAACAGCGGACAATACATTTCTCGCTGAGCTTTACGGTCGTTATATGCACTTGGTGTATGGGGTATGCCTAAAATATCTTCAAAACACCGAAGACGCAAAAGACGCCGTTCAGGATATTTACACAGAACTAATAGACAAACTGTTAAAACACAAGGTCGATAATTTCAAAGGATGGCTACACCAGGTAAGTAAAAACCACTGCCTCATGAAGTTGCGAGCTGCAAAAAGAACTTCGGTCGTATCGATCGATGACGGTTTTGTGCATTCCGGCGAAAACATGCATCTTGATGATGTAATGGAAAAAGAAAATAACCTGTGCCATCTGGAATATTGTATTGACAGGTTGCCCCCCGATCAAAAAACAGCAGTATCAATGTTCTACCTGCAGCAAAAATGTTATAAAGAAATTGCAGAAAACCTCTCAATCGACTGGAGCCGCGTTAGAAGTTTCATCCAAAACGGCAGAAGAAACTTAAAGAATTGCATGGACCAGCAAATGCTAAAAAATGAACCTGTAAAATAACATGCTCGAAAGGCAACCATATAATTACTCACCAGCCGACATAAAACGATATGTCAGTGGCGAGATGTCCCCTGCCGAGATGCATCGCATGGAAAAGGCAGCGTTGGATGATGCCTTTCTGGCTGAAGCATTAGAAGGCTATATCAACATGCCTGGCTCAGAACAAGAAATAAAAAGGTTGGTTCTGAAACATCAGGCACCCTCAGTAATTGGATTGTTTAGAAGGCCTTGGTTGAGGGTGGCAGCTGCTTTGTTATTGTTAGCCGGGGCTGGCTACATATCCTACCTTGTATTGTCCGGCCCAAATCGGGAATTGGCAGATCATAAGGAAACCTATAGAGCTAAAAAACAGGCAAACATCTCAGATTCCATCCGTGAGCACAATATTAGCCTGGAAAATAGGGATAGCAGTAGCGAAATACAGGAAACTGTTGCACGGAGCAGCGATTCCAAAGTTCTCCCCCGGCAGAGTAGGCCGAGCAAAAACAGGGATGCTTTGGACAGGAATGGGGTTGCCTCAACTACGCGAAAGGTACAAGGAGATAAAGAACCGTCGGCAGCAGCGGCCCTTGAGCAAACTTTTGAAGGGAAGGTAACGGACAATCAGGGCCAACCTATGGCAAATGCCATAGTAACCGATCTGGAAAACAACAAGAAAACTGTAACCGATCAAAATGGGCGTTTTCTACTTACCGCCAAAGATTCCGGGATGATCGTAAAAGTTGAAAAAAATGGGAACGAAGCTAAACTGCACAAGTATAATGGTACGGCTGATTCCAATACCCTTGCGGGCGCCCCGTCCCTGGAAGAAGTCGTAGTTTCCGGTTATCGAAGGTCAAAAAAGAGCGAAATGACGACCATGAGGGAGCCAAGGAAGCTTTATTCAGAGCCCGTAATTGGTTGGCAAGCTTTCAAAGCCTACACAGATAGCAGTATTCGGCTATTAAAAAATACTGATACTTCAAGCCTTCGGGGTCAGGTGACACTTGAATTTAGTGTAACAAGGAAAGGCAAACCCAGGGACATTAGCATAAGGGAATCTTTATGCATCCCCTGCGAAAAGGCAGCCGTTAAAATTCTCCTCAATGGCCCCCGCTGGAAACGAACAAACAAACGAGTGGTTGTTAGCATTGAGTTTTAGCCTTTTAGTTAAAATAGGTTTAACGCACAAAACTAACTACACTCATAATTGTATTTGACTAAGTTCAGGTCCCAGAATGACTGGCATTATCATTTATCCTTCTATATCGCAATACTTTCGTAACGCATCTAGGGATGTTTAAAATCTTACGTTTTGAAAGGAATAGGAGGTGTTATGAAAAAGATTCAACAGGTATTTAGTGAGGTGTATCCATACCTGCGACTGGAATTTAGCAACAGTGCTTCTGAAAAGACGTTCAGAACTAAAAGAATGTCAATTTCTGACCCAAATTGCTTTCTTGACAATATTAGGAAAAGCGGCCAAAGAACAATCAGAGAAGTTGAAGAAGAAATAAGGGATTGTTTTCAAGTACCTGTCCAGGTTTTACGTAAGACAGGAAGTGTTTGGGTTGAAACTACTTATACCCAGGACTGGACACTGGAACAGCAAAATAAAGAAGGCGAAGCTTTAAGCAGAAGCGTTTAACAATATATATCTCGCCCTAAAAACCCCAAGCGCCCGTAAGAGGGCGCTTTTTTTGTCTTAAAGCTCTGCATAGTAGATTAACCGGTCTATTCGTCCTTTTTAAAAAGGTTTTTAATGTATTTACCGGCTTTATTTACCAGGTCTGCACTCTCAGTTATGGTATCTATTAAAGTACCATCTACGTGTTGAACATCGTCCATTTTAACGCCCTGTTCCAACTGCTTAGGATAAATGATCAAGAAACCAACATCTTTAAAATAATGGTGCAGGTAGTAAGGTGTTTTCTCTAGGAAATGATTGTACGAAACGTGGCCTTTTCGAGCAGCAACAATCACAAAAAGATCATTTTCTCCAACTTCACGACCCAGTATTAGAAAATCATCCCAGTTAGTAAATTTTGTGGCACTAAGCTTAACTGACCAATGCTTTGCATGTAATTCCTTTTCAACTTCCTGAAGAGTAGGAGGAGATGCATAAACACGTATTTGGGCACCAGTTTCCTGGGCAATATGAAAAAGTTTGTGACACCATTCTCCGAAGCCCGGCTCAAGCTCAGCCTGTGGCGTTACAACTACTACTAATGTACTAATCGTATTTAACGGTTGTATAGCACGATACACATATATCGCTTCATAGCTGCCTCTTAATACTTGTTCTACAGTAGGTCCTAACAAAGTTTTTTCATCAGCATTATGATGCACCCCAATGATAAGGTCCGTTATACTCTGCTCCTTAATCGTATAAATAATCCCATTGCTTATGCTTGCGTCATAGCGGCTAATAGGAACTAAAACGTTTTCGGTCGCAGCTGCTCTTGCGGCAGCTTGCTGCATTATTTTTCTACCCTGCTTTTCTGTAGCCTTTTCAGCGGCTTCATCAGTTATGATATGTAGAGCGTAAACAGGCGAAACGGTTCTTGGTCTCTTCAACATCAAACCTAAATCTACAAGATCGTTTACTGATGTTGTCTCTGAAACTGAAATCAGTATCTTCTCCTCCCCTAAACCAGCCTCGTCAACTCTGGATTCATCCTCCAGAGCAATAGCTCGTGATGCCTTTTCTACAACAAACGAACTCGTTGTACAACTGATAAGAATGAGTATAACTGCTGCATTCAGAACATCCTCATTTAGTAGCCTTATCGGTTCACCCGTGGCCGTCTCCCCGATAATGATGTTAAAACCTACAAGTACAATAGCCAGTGTTGCTGCCGCATGCGACGCACTGAGGCCATACATTAGTCTCCCTTCTAGAGCACTCAAACCAAACACCTTACGTGTAGCCCACGCTGCAGAAAATTTACCAATGAAGGAAGCCGTCACAATCACAAGAATTACTTTGATTGGCCCCCAGCCTTTGAAAAGGACGCTCATATCCACCAACATCCCAACACTAATAAGGAAAAAGGGAATGAATAAGGCATTGCCAACAAAATCAATACGGTTCATTAAGGGGGATGAGTGAGGAACGAATTTATTTAACACTAACCCCGAAAAGAATGCACCGATAATAGCCTCAAGACCAGCCACCTCTGCAAGAAAAGAGGAAAGAAACACTATGGCCAATACGAAAATGTATTGAGAAACACTGTCTTCGAATTTCTTAAAAAACCACCTTATTATTATAGGAAAAAGGAAAAATACTGTACAAACAAAGGCAACTGTAGAAATGCCAAGAGAAATCCAGAACGAACTACTGGCCTCCTGTCTTGCTGTACCCGCTATCACGGCCAGCATAAGAAGGGCAAGAATGTCTGTAATCATAGTGGCGCCAATCGCAAGTGTCACGCCCCTGTTGCGGGCAATTCCGTAGCGACTGGCAATAGGATAAGCAATCAGTGTGTGTGTACAGATCATGCTAGCCAGCAACAGCGCAGACACCAAGTCGTAGCCCAGAACGTAATACCCTGCTACGGTACCAACTGTAAGTGGAAAGAGGAAAGTCGTGAGTCCAAAAAATAGTATCTTATTCCTGTTTTTTGCAAATTCGGTCAAGTCTATTTCAAGACCGGCCAGGAACAATATATATAAAAGTCCTACAGTACCAAAAAGCACAATGCTGGCATCACGGCTTAACAGGTTTAATCCATAAGGCCCAACAAGCACGCCGGCCAGTATTAACCCAATTATATGTGGAACCCTTATCTTATTAAAGATTATTGGAGCAAATAATATAATGAACAAAACCAGGGAGAATACAATAACCGGGTTTGTAAGAGGCAAACTAAAGTCTAATCCGCTTAGAAGGATCATTGAGGGGCTTTTAATAGTTTTTTACTCCTTGTCCATTTGTATGGTAAAGACTGTTTTACATACGTTTTCGCGAACGATTTCGCGGCTACCTTCCATACGCCTTTCAGAAACGAGCGTAAGTCTCACAACCATCTTAATAGCAGGTTCTGACGCAGTTCCCACAAGATCTTCCACCAATTCCAAAGTATTTCCGGTGTACAACCCGGTGTAGGAGCGTACAAGTTTGCCTCCAGAATATGCCTTGGCTATAATTACGTTGCTTTGGGTCGATATATCCCACTGTTCGGTTTTATTATCGCCCACCGCACTCCCCGGGCAATTTGTTTCAGTGCAGGTCATTTTTACTAACCATTTCCCGGGAATTGCAGGGTTGATGGTAGGTGTAGTATCCGTCGGCAGGATGTCATGGCTCCGATTGAGCTCTTCCTCCCTGATCTTTAATTCCTTCTCTTTTTCAGATAGCTTCTGTTCTCTTTCGTCTAAGCTTGCTTCCCGCTGGTTTAACGCTTCCTCTTTTGCTCGATAATCGCAAGCGCTTACTGAAACATATAGTAAGGTAACTAAAAGAAAAAAAAAGGGCTTGGTTCGCATTGAGTTTCTCCTTTGAGCACAAGATAGTTAGAGCAGCCGGGTATGCAAAGTTATATGCGACCATTTCAACATATTTGTCGCTATGGCTAAAAGATGGGTAGTTTGTGTTTACCTGAGTAATTGATGGGGACGTTAATATATATACCTGCTTTTCCCGCTCGGGCTTGCCCGTTTACTTCCAACAGCAGTTCCTGGGCAAAAAGAACCTGGGTAGCGTTTTTTAACAGGTTGCGCATATCCACCTCCATTTTTGACGGTAGGATAAACTCGGACTGCTTTGGAATGAACATCGATGTATCCAAAACGTATCTTCCCAAAAGTTTTTTTTCGAGGTAAACATCGGCAGAAACATTTGTTAGGGTAACTCCGAAGTTGTTTGGATTATAGTACACCAGGTCTAGGGCAACAGTAGACTTTTGAAAGCCTATCGTCGAAATTGATAGATTTCTGAGTTCACGAAATTCAAATCCTTTCGGCTTACTACAACCAAAATGCGAGAAAGCTATCAATATAAATATTGGTAAAAAACGGACTGTCGATTTTTGCACAGGCGCAAAATACAAAGAAATAAAAATGAAATGTCCCATTGTAATGAAAGCGGGAGGGAAGCTAAAGCCATGTTGCACTGCCAAAAAGACATGTGGCAACTTTATCCTATTTTAGTGCAACTTTTTTGAGTATCCGGAATGCAGTCCAAGACATGAGGCTTAAAGAAAAAGTTGAAGAAGTCCTACAAGTTCATTCGAATCACCTTTTTATTCAACTAAAGAATTTGGCAATAACGTCAAAAACCCGAAAAATATACCTGAACGAAATATACCATATTATTTAGCCACTGATAGTTTATTATTTAACCTGTATTTCAACAATTTAACCACCTTTAATTAATCCTTTTATTTGTATTATCATTGCGAGATATAGCGCATTGCGGCCATATAAACTCTTTAAATAACAAGAAATCATAGCAAAAAGTGTCTAATAATAGATTAATAATTGATTCTCAATACTTTCCTAACGTTAATTACATTTACACTGCACTTAAAGCGAAGGATCTATACATTTTTACATCTGATGCATACCAAAAGATGAGTTTTTTCAATAGAACGGTCATCTCAGGTGCAAATGGGCCAATCAATTTATCACTCCCGCTCCACAATGGAAGAAACCAGCGCAGCGTCATAAAGGATGTTGAAATCAGCTTTAGTACAAAATGGCAGGAACAACATTGGCGGTCTATAGAGAGTGCGTATAGCCGGGCACCCTATTTTGAATACTACGCTCCGGACATCGAAAAGCTTGTAAGATCCAATTTCAAGACAGTCCTCGACCTAAACCTGGAGATACTGAAATGGTTAAAGATTGTTTTAGATTCCCCGGTCAGAATTCATATCGCGGACTCCCCTCCTCCCCCACGCTGCGAAGATTTTAGATATAGATGGCTGCCTAAAAACTTTAGGGATCTGCCCCTCGAATTTCAATATTTCCAAATGTTTGAGCCACGGTTCGGCTTCCAGCCTAATCTAAGTATTATCGATGCCCTGTTTTGTGCAGGCCCTTCTCTGAAGACTGCACTCAAAAGCTGACTTAGGTTATGTTTAATACAAATAGGTTGGGCTAAATTGCCCCCTTCTCTGAATCGTTTAAATGAAAAATTTTCTTTTACTACTTGCTTTAATTGGCCTACAGACTTCTCTTTTTGCACAGGATTACTCAAATAAAGGAAAAGACTTTTGGCTCACATATCCGGCCCATGTTGATGTTCAAGGTTCAGTTATGGGCATATATATTACTTCTGATGTCAACACGACGGGCCAAATAAATGCCGCCGGGACGATCATTAATTTTAGCGTCAATGCAAACCAGGTAACCAAAAAATTCCTCGGAAACTCGGGTGGGATGGATGGCTCCAATACGCAAGTTTACCTTAATATGTCTGACGGTATTAAAGCCGGAGCCGCAATACATATTACTTCAGAACGGCCGGTTGTCGTATACGCTCACATTATCCGTTCAGCTCGTTCGGGAGCTACCTTAGTACTACCGACCTCAGTTTTGGGGACGGATTACCTCGTACCGAGCTATCAAAGCATGGGAGAATCAGGTGGGTCGGAAGAACCGGGCATTGGCGAATTAGCTGTGGTGGCTACACAACCAAACACAGTCATAGAAATTACTCCATCAGTAAAAGGGCGTAACGGCAAACCAGCAGGAGTACCTTTCCAGGTCACTCTCGCAAATGCTGGCGACTGTTACCAGTTTCAGACGCAACGGGATGCCGACATTTCCGGCACCTTAGTGAAATCCGTTTCCTCAGGTATGGGTTGTAAACCCATTGCTGTTTTCTCAGCAACAACATGGAGTGCTTTCGACTGTGGTGGTTCGTCAGGAGGCGACAATCTTTTCCAACAATTGTTTCCCACAAAATCCTGGGGTAAAAAATTCATCACTGCCCCATTTATAAACCGTCCTTATAATATTTACCGTGTTTATGTCACAGACCCAAGTACAGTTGTGTCGGTTAAGGAAAACAATATTACAACAGTCCTGGATTTGACAGATTACTCCCCCACTAAAAAGTGCTACGAACTAAAAAAAGTATTTCCACTCTCAATACAAGCCGACAAACCAATTTCGGTAGTTCAGTACATTTCGTCTCAAACCTGTAAAACCGGTTGCGGCACCGGGGGAGGCAGTAGCGCTGAATGCTATTCAGACCCTGAAATGGTTATCCTAAATCCTGTAGAACAAACGCTGAACTCGGTAACTTTCTTTTCAGCACATCAAAATTACGTGCCACCGGGCCAGACTAATGTAACACAACACTATGTGAATGTGATTATCCCTAAAGCACATAAGTCGAGCGTTAAAATAAATGGGACTACCCCAAATGGATCATTTGTCGACATCACGGGCACTGAATACTCTTATCTGCAACAAAATCTAACTGCTGTCTCAGCGGCCAATCCAGTTCACCGTATTGTAGCAGATACTGGTTTCAGTGCTATTGTATATGGCTACGGTAACGTAGAGTCGTATGGATATAATGGTGGAACTAATATCAAAGATCAATACCAGTTTCTGTCCGTCCAAAACCCTTACGCAAACGTCGATTTTCCTGCAACCTGCAAAAACACTGATCTTAAACTTGCCTTGACTTTACCGTATGTTCCGACCAAACTTCATTGGTTTTTCAATAACGCAACCGGAATGGTTCCCAACAACGATGTTTTCAACAATTCCCCTGTTGCCGATAGCACTTTTGTAAAAGATGGAAGAACTCTCTATGTATTTAAATTGCCGTCAACATACAAATTCAATGCTGTAGGTACCTACCCCATATCGATAAATGCTTTCAATCCAACACCAGATGGTTGTAGCGGCGAACAAGAGCTTTCGTTGAATATCGAAGTTTTTGATCGCCCTTCGGCGAAGTTTAAAACAGATCATTCTGGGTGCCTTACAGAACCAGTGCAGTTCACTGATCTTTCTGAAGGCGTTGGGCGCAGTATCAATGGGTGGCGTTGGAGTTTCGGTGACGGCATGGGAGCCTTTGATAAGAACCCTACTTATACTTATAGTAATGCAGGGACCTTTATAACGAAGTTGAGAAGCATCAATGATATCGGTTGTTACGCGGATACTTCTTCTTCAATAACATTATTCCCGCAAGCTGTGGCAGACTTCAAAGTAAGTTCCCCAACCTGTGCAACAAGGCCTGTCACGTTCACCGATCAGTCAACCGTCCCGGCTGGCGGTACAATAAAAAAATGGTATTGGGATTTTGGGGATGGCACCCTTGACACGTCGCTCAACAATAGCAACAGAACACATAGCTATTCCCTCGAAGGCAATTATGTGGCTAAACTTCATGTAGAAAATAATGTTGGCTGTAAGACTACAGTCGATAGCATGACGATTAATGTGGGAGCACTACCCGAGGCAGGCTTCATCCTTCCCGAAGTCTGCCTTGCCGATGCAAACGCGCGTTTTTACGACACTAGCAAAATATCTGACAACACAGCTTCTATGTTCAAGTACGCCTGGAATTTTGGCGACGGCAATGCCACTCCTGCTAACCCCAACACGTCAACAGATAAAAATCCCATTCATAAATACTCAGCAGTGGGGAACTATGAGGTTTTGCTAACGGTTACGAGTAATAAGAACTGCACAACCTCAATAAAGAAACCGTTTACCGTAAACGGATCCATACCGACAGCTAATTTCACGGTAACCAACGCTTCGTCCTTATGCAGTAACAATGAAATAGAAATCAAAAATGCTTCAACAGTTGACTTTGGTGGGCTTACAAAGGTGCAAATAATATGGGATGCATCTAACATTGCTGATATAGAAGTAGATGAAGAACCTATGCCAGGAAAAGCGTACAGGCATAGCTACGCCGCTTTCAACTCCCCTGCAACTAAGACCTATTCAATAATTTTTCGTGCGTATTCCGGAGAAACTTGCGTGGACGAGATAATCCGGCAGGTTGTGCTGCATGCTGCTCCGGTTGTGGCATTCGATCCTCCTGCTGCAGCCTGCTCTAATATTTCTGCTTATCAATTAACTGGTGGCAAACTCATTGGTGCCAGTTTGCCGGGTGTGGGTTCTTATTCGGGCAAGGGCATCAATTCCAGTGGCTTTTTCAACCCGGCTATGGCAGGTGCAGGATTTCATGACATCATTTATAAATATACCACTTCCGCAGGTTGCACAGACACCGCTACAACAACAATCCAGGTTCTTAAAGCGCCTACCGTTGACGCCGGGAAGTCTATTTTTGTTTTAGATGATGACAGTGCTCGCCTTACTCCCCAGGTAAATGCAGTAAACCCAATTTTTAAATGGTCGCCAACCTCTTTCTTAAGCAGCGACACTTCAAAGATGCCTTTTGTTCGGTTTCCGTGGTATAATGTTTTGTATACGTTGAAAGTAACGGGTGAAGAAGGCTGTACCGCTCAGGACACTGTTGGGATGAAGGTGTTATATAAATTAAAGATCCCTAACGCATTTAGTCCTAATGGAGATGGTATAAATGATGAATGGGTTATAGAAAACCTTAAGGATTACCCAGGCTGTAAAATTGAAATTTATACCCGCTCCGGAGTGTTGATTTACAATACCATCGGTTATTCAAGGCCATGGAACGGAACAATAAACAACAAAATGGCGCCCAATGGTGTCTATTACTATATAATCGATGCTAAGAATGGCAGAAAACCGGTCGCCGGTTTTGTCACGATCATTCGCTAACGCGTTTGTTAAAAATTAATCAGTAAAAAATGCCCAGTTCACTTATTTTTAAACCTCAAATCTCAGTAAACCTCCGATGAAAAAAACACTCCTCGTTTTTGCAGCGTTTGCATTTGTGTACGGTGTTAAGGCTCAACAGAAACCTCACTATACCCAGTATATTTTAAACAACTTTATCGTAAATCCGGCGGTAGCGGGTATTGAGAATTATTGGGACGCTAAAATTAGTCATAGGCGTCAATGGGTTGGATTAGATGGAGCTCCGGTTACCACCTACGCAACCATTCACGGACCGCTTTCAAAAGACGATTATGGACGCGAAACTGTAACCACCGTTCATGCACCAGGGGAAAACCCTCGCGGTAGTGCGTATTGGGACAACTATGAATCAGCAAAAGGCCACCATGGTGTTGGGTTTACGATCTTAAACGACATAACAGGTCCCATCAACCGTACATCAGTCTCAGGAACATATGCTTATCACCTCGGGATTGCTCCCCGTATAAGTTTGTCTATGGGCGCCAGCATCGGACTACAAAACAATAGGCTTGATGCAAGCAAGCTAAATTTTGGTGGTCCAAATCCGGGTTCAGATCCGGCAGTAGCAGGTACCGGCGATCTAAATAAGTGGACGCCCGATCTCGCGGTCGGTGTATGGTTGTATTCAGCTGATTATTTTGTTGGTGTTTCTGCCCAGCAATTATGGCCGGCAGAATTAAGCTTTGCAGAGGACAATACACTCATTAAGGAAAAAGGAAAATTAGTACCACACCTTTTCGGTACACTTGGATTCAGAACTTTTTTTACCGATGATATTTCTTTCGTTCCTTCTGTAATGGTCCGTTATGCAAGCCCTACCCCAATCAGCTTTGATGTGAATGCCAAGGTTCAATACCAGGACCTGTTTTGGGTTGGTGGATCCTATCGTTATAGCGATGGTTTTGCAGGTATGATTGGTGTCAACATCAGCAACACGTTCAATATCGGCTATAGCTACGATATTACAACTTCCAGGTTGAATACAGTTAGTAAAGGATCGCACGAATTTCTTGTTGGTTTCCTTCTGGGTAACAAGTTTAACGATTGGTGTCCTAGGAACCTTTGGTAATACGGGGACACTTCCAGATGATCCTTTTTATTCAAGTATAGGTGCAGGCCGATCTTACAGGAATTTCCTTGCAGATTATATATTCCTGCATAGTTTCTGAATTCATTAAGGGCCAATTTCTCCGGCCTACTAAACATATTTTTCCCACTCTTTTAAGGCGTTTACCAAATACAGCAGTAAAATTGTTTCTTTGCCGGGTAAGTATTTGATTAAATCCAGATGTGTAATGAGCAATGATTTATTAAAAGGAAAGAAGGGAATCATCTTCGGTGCTTTAAACGAACAAAGTATTGCGTGGAAAATCGCCGAGAAATGCCACGAACAAGGAGCAGCATTGGTATTAACTAATGCGCCCATTGCACTGAGGATGGGCGAAATAAATAAGCTTTCTGAAGCAACAGGAGCCCCTGTGATCCCTGCAGACGTTACCAACATGGACGAGTTAGAAAACTTGTTCACGAAGAGTATGGAACACTTTGGCGGTAAGGTCGATTTTGTACTTCATTCCATTGGCATGAGCCTCAACGTACGGAAGGGCAAGTCCTATACTGAGATTGATTACGAATTCAACAAAAAGACGCTTGATATTTCCGCTATGAGTTTGCATCGTGTCCTTAGAACAGCCTGGGACATGGATGCCATTAACCATTGGGGCAGCGTTGTAGCGCTCTCCTATATAGCAGCGCAAAGAGTTTTTCCGGACTATAACGAAATGGCCGACGCTAAAGCTTTGCTGGAAAGCGTGGCAAGAAGTTTCGGATACCACTACGCTAAGCGGAACAAAGTGCGTATTAATACCGTGTCTCAGTCCCCTACCAGGACCACAGCGGGCAGCGGAGTTAAGGGTTTTGAAGGATTTATCAGTTATGCTGAAAAGATGAGCCCTTTAGGCAATGCTTCGGCAGAAGACTGTGCAAACTACTGTGTTACACTTTTCAGTGACCTGACCAGGATGGTTACCATGCAGAACCTGTTTCACGACGGTGGTTTTAGCCTCACTGGCGTAAGTCATGACGTGATAGACCAAATGGAAAAATAATACCTTCAGGTTTGCTTCCTTCAATGATAGTCATTTCCATGCGTCGGAATGGGCGTCAATTCCCGTCCTAAAGCCATAGCTATCGAACCTACAACCCTAACTTAAATATTAAAAATATTTTTAAGAGGCTCGCACTATTGGAGCAGCCATCGATTTTCATTAACCAAATCACTCACTCCCAAAAACAGCAGCGCTCAGGCTATTTCCTGGTATTTATACTTCTAAGTTAATAATCATCCACTTACCAAATAGCAAAGCGTACCAATAGGCCAAATACTCCATCCTTAAAGCCTACGTAAAGCGTCAACATTGCGTACTCGTTATTAAGGGAACGGTGGTTCAGTTTTTGAATTCCTTATTCCATGCAACTAATTGACATTCTCGGCTATCTCGGTGCAGCGCTAACAGCACTTAATTTCCTGCCCCAGGTCCTTAAGGCATGGAAAACTAAAAATGTAGATGACCTTAGTTTTTGGATGCTTGTACTAGTTATTTCTGCACAGATAGTTTGGCTGGCCTACGGTTTCACTCTTCAATTGGTACCGGTTATCATCGCTAATAGTTCCTTGCTGGTTATGGCGTTAATCCTTCTTATTTTAAAGCTGGTGTACCGTAAACGGTTGCGAACGCAAAAGATCGTCATTTCAAAATAAAAAAGGGCTGTAACCAGCCCTCCCCTAAATACTATATAATCGGAAACTAATACTCGTCCTCATTAAACATAAAGTCCTCCTGGCTCGGGTAGTCAGGCCAAATGTCTTCTATGCTTTCGTACACCTCCCCTTCATCTTCCAGTTCCTGCAGGTTTTCAACAACTTCAATAGGAGCACCTGAACGAATTGCATAATCAATTAACTCATCTTTTGTGGCAGGCCAGGGCGCATCTTCCAGGTAGCTAGCTAACTCTAAGGTCCAGAACATAATGAACGTTTTTTATTAAAGCAGGGTTACTCTAATTTTTCGCAAAAGTAGAAGTATAAACGAAATAACCAAATAAGTTTGCAGGCGGGAAAGATAATGCCGGAATTTGCTAAACGCATCAAAAAAATAAGAATGTTAAGAGCCACAGATATAAGGAAGAAATACGGTGAGTTACAGGTATTAAAAGGTGTAAATATAACCGTCCAAAAAGGTGAGATCGCCAGTATCGTTGGCTCTTCCGGGGCCGGCAAGAGCACCCTTTTACACATTCTTGGAACGTTGGATGCTGCTGACGGAGGCGAATATTTTCTGCACGAATCGGCCATCCATCGGCTTCGCGGCAAGCAACTGGCTGCTTTTAGAAACAGGCACATCGGCTTTGTTTTTCAGTTTCACCATTTACTTCCGGAATTTACAGCTCTTGAAAACGCGTCTGTTCCTGGCTGGATAGCAGGTAGAAAAAAGAAGGAAGTGGAGGCAAGGGCTACTGAACTCCTGAATCAATTGAACCTTGGCAATCGCTTGCATAATAAACCTCAACAATTGAGTGGAGGAGAGCAGCAACGGGTGGCTGTAGCCCGGGCACTTATCAATAACCCGGATATTGTTTTTGCAGATGAGCCGACGGGAAACCTTGATAGCAAGAATGCCAGGGAGCTTCACGACCTGTTCATAAGGTTAAGAGACGAAATGCATCAAACCTTTCTCATCGTTACACACAACGAAGAACTTGCTAACATGAGCGATAGGATATTGCACATGAAAGATGGTGTGATCGTAGATGAACAATGCTAGGCAGGAACCGCTATAGCCGCGTCAGCTACTTCATTCACCCTCGCAGAAAGCTTCTCAAGGCCATCAGCATCCCAGCCCTCAAGGTTGCTCTCGTTTGCAAGCTGACGGTAGTAAGCTGCCCCGGCATGCAAATTTGAAACGTACTTCTGTATGTACCTACGCTGCTGCTTGTCATTCCCCCCTGCCTTCAAAAACTCATTCACCAACCGCTCCAGGTAATCAATATATAGTTTAAACTCGTTCAGAAACATATGCGGCCTGTTCTCATGGTTGATTATGCTAGTGCGCCCATAGATGTGGTCAACCATTTCCTGCAGCGAAAAGGTCCCTTTAAACCAAGCCAGGTTAGGTCCGGGGCATATACTCACCGCAGTAAGTTTTTGCACAAGCGGAAGGTTATTTTTTAAACGCACTGCATTGGTCAGCCCTTCGCATAAACAGTCCTTCTCTCCTAAACGATGCAGCGTCTCTTCAATGGTTTGTTCATCAAGGGTAGACGCGCGTAGTTCTTTCTCCTTCAGCACATAATACTGTCTTGAAGCGGTGCAAATAGGCTGTTTAGTAAACTCTGTATTAAAAGCAAGGTACTCTTTCGGGCAAGGACTACCGGTTCTCTTTTTAGCTATACGCTCTTTACGTTGCTTTTCTGAACTGCTTGTCTTGAAATTATTAAACGGAATGCCTAATGGGCTCGCATTGCTGATGAAATAGTCTTCCTGCTTGGCACTGATGAGTTTCTGAAGCGTCTCGTCGTCCACGTTGGTAGCTTCGGGCACCATAAGAAAGGGGCTACCCCACCCTATACTGTCAACATTGTACAACTTAATCAGGTCGTTATGTTCTGCTGCAGTTCCTATACCACCTTGCGCTGTAAGTTTCTGTGTCGGAATACCGCTATAAGTGGTCTTTCCTTTATCAGCAAGTGCCTGTTGGCACATTATATAAAGCTCTTGTTTCAGGGCCTCTCTGTTGATAGCAAATTCATGTAGGATAGGCCCCATAAGTAAACCTTCTGTGGGGAACGCGTGGCCACCGCAGTTGAGCCCGCTTTCAATTCTAAACTCACTTACCCAAATACCTTTTTTTGCAAGTATTTTTCCCTGCACGAGCGCAGATCTGTAATCGCTGACTTTCAAAATAATTTTCTTCCTGGGTTCAGCACCTGCAGTTGGAAAAAAATCCGGGAAGTTTTCTATGTAATTATAGAGATTAGGGTTGTAGCCCGCAGAGAATACAACTGAACTAGACAAGTTACTGTTTGCATATCCCCTAAGTGCTGTTAATGCATGCGTAAACTCGGTGGCCATTCTTCCGCCTTCCTTGTCGTAATATTCACGATCCACCTTCGACATGATGTTTACGTCAATTGCGCCAGCTTGTATCTTGCTCCAAAAAGCCTCTTCAGCCTGGGGAGTAAGGGATTCACCCATTGCTAAAAGTGATTGGAATTCTTCACGAAGGTTTGAATCAACGGGAAGCAATTGAATGTATTTAAGCAATTCGTGGTTACTATATAGTCCGCCTGCCCGCATCGCCACCATCTGCTTTTGCAGAAGATCGTTTATGAGATTTAAATAGGCCGTAACCCGCTCTGCCCTGCAATCAGGTGCTGATTTGGGGATAGGAGTATATTCTAACCCGCTATTTTTACAATAGAAGGCGCGTAAGTCTTCAAGCAAATTGTCTTCAATAATCGAAACAACAGAAGTAATACCATAACGGGCAACCTTCAGAGGTGTGTCAATCGTGTAACATATACCCATAACAGGAATATGGAAATTATGGGTGGCTTTATCGGGCATAGGTTTTCTTTATGGGTCAAAAACGCCTAAAGTTGAAATTAATAAACTGGAGGGCTTATGACCAAGATCATTTTTGAATGTGCAATCTTCTGAAAGGTCGGTTATTTACCTAAATATTAATGATCGCTCTCCTCAGTTTTACAAAACATTGTGGCTTTTAAAAGTGTATGCAGGAGTAAATTATATCTTCCTGTCCTGAGAACTGCATCAGGTGCAAAAATGTTGTTATCGGGCTCGGATTTGGCAAGTGTGCGTCTATTACATGCAACCTATTATTTAACAACCACATGCCTTACATGGTATGCCAGTTGCCTTAATAGGGTGTAAACATGCATAACATGGAAAATAGAGTAGATCACCGTTTTGAAAGTAATAGCAGGCCTGATCGAATGCGCGGAGAGCCGAGGACGGAAAGCAGCGCAGACAACAGGAGCATTCATGAAAGACCAACCATAGAAAAAGAAACAATTGAAGGCCGGGCAATGAAGAATGATACCCGGGTTCATGATAAAAAGCGCACTACTTATTGCGCTTTCTTTATAAAGTATCCGGAACAGACACCAAACCTTTTGGATTTGTAATCGTCATGTTAGAAAAGTCTTCATTAGATACCATTCCATCACCATAAATAGTTTTATCCTGTTGGATGATTGTAACCGGTTTGTTTGAATAGAACAGAGCTTTTTGCTGATCCCACCAAAGCTCATTGGTTTTAAGCGTATCTTTTTTTACGTTGAATACTACAACACTATCTCGTAAATAAACCCGGTTTTCGTTTTCCATATAGCGGCCATATTTCGCAAACAAATCACTCTCAAAACGTTTAAGGCTATCGTAGAACACTACATGGAGCGTTTTCGGAAATTCCATCTTGGGCGTATCAAGTTGGTAGCGCAACATTAATGGAGAATGTAAGATTGCCCGCAGGTTTCCCCCGGTGGTGTATATAGTTTCCACGCCGGTTATTTCTTCAATGCCCAACCTGTCTTTCGAAAGGCGCTCAACATCTTTCAAATCGTTTTCGCAACTAAGCATAAAAAAGCAGCCCATAACCAGAGCTGCCTTCCAAAAGTATTTATAGCCGGTGCGACTAATCATATTTACGCTTGATAAACCAAATATCGCTTAAAGAAAGAGAAAGCGAAAAGCGCACATAGTTTTCAGTAATGTTGTTTACTGCACTACCCCTTTTGCCTACTTCAACTGCGGTATTGATCATTGAGAATTGCGGGCTGCGCCTGTTGAAAAGCGGAACGCCAATCCCAGCAGTGAAGGCGGTCACCCGCAGTTTATTGTTGTCTGCATTGATGTAATCCTTGCCCGTATAAAACCCAAGCCTGTAAGTCATACGGCTAAATGCATTCTGCGCCCAGTGGTTCGGAGTAATCTCGCCCCCTATCCTAAACATATTACTGTTTATAACTCTGTCTGTTACCCCCATAAACTTATACTCACTACCCCACTGCTGTAAATCGTATTGTATACCGGCACTCCATGAAGAACCAGCTTTGGTATTCACTGCTCTTTTTTCTATTGTAAGTCCGATAGAAAGCTTCGAAGGCAGCACAACCTTGCCCGGGATGTTTGCCTTTGTATAAACACTATCTACTTTATAGGTGCCACCAGCCCCGTCATAAACGTAAGTTTGACGATCTACATCTTGTTTTGCATTAAGGTTTTGTTTGAATGCTCCTGCAACGCCTGCTCTTAAAAGATAATAACCCGTTATATAACCGGTTTCTTTATCCTTCATTTCCTTTAGTGTAGCTTCGTAAATTGCCCCGCCTTCTAATCCAAACCCATTGATAAACGTAGTGGTAGAATGTTGGCCTTTGTAGTATTGAACTGTATCGTTGATAAACTCCGTTTTCGTCATCAACTCCCTCCGGCCAAAGTTGTAAACTCCATTTATACCCAGGCTAAAATTCCCCCACTTCTTTCCAGCCCCAATGAAAAACTGGTTCAGGCCTCCGCTGCCTTCATAAATTGTATGCATACTATCAATACCTGCTAACCGTTTCTCTGTAAGAATATTGTAGTTTATACGGGTAAGTGGCCTTAGCCCTGCAGCCATTGAAAGGTTCCTCAATTTCTTTACAGGGAGACCGATGGCAATATAAGCAGGAATAAAGCTTGCACTATTGTAAGTGGCTAATGGATTGCCGCTTTTTAACTTCCTGTCATCAATACTTACGCCTAAATCGTATGTGATCAGCTTGATGTTAGCATAGCTCGCCGGATTATTAAAATTGATATACCTATGGGTGTAAAAGATGGCGCCTCCATTTTGGTCCTGCCTTGCGTGTGGATCGTATTCTGTTGCTGCAGCAAACAAGCCTCCCATAGCCCTGCCTGCCACGTGAATTGAAGGATAGATATCGCCTAAACCATAGCGGGAGTAAGGAGAGTTTTCCTGTGCATGGACGATCGTTGTTGAAATAAGCAGCAGAAGGAAAATTATAAAGCTAGTTGATCTTACTGATCGCATATAGTCCGTTGAATAATAAATGAGGGTGTGCAAATATCTTCTTTTTGAGATGCGGTGCAAAAAAGGCCATATCACCCCCGGTTAACAGTACGTTAAAGTTGCCATACTTTTCCTCGTAATTGGCTGATATTCCATCAATTTCTGCTGCCATACCCAGTATGACGCCACTCAACAAATTTGTCTTTGTATCATATCCAGTCAGTGGAAAAGAATATTCAGCCGTTACCAGGGGCAGCTTAGCTGTGTATTCATGCATGCTTTTGAACCTCATTTCCAGGCCGGGGGATATTGCTCCCCCCAAAAACTCATGGTATCTGTTAACAAAGTTGTAGGT
>JAEZDR010000044.1 GCA_023433265.1 Bacteroidota bacterium
GCAATCCCACTTCGTGCGAAACTTGTTTCGCTAAGCCTGAGGGGACAACAAACCGCAAAGCGCAGCTTGCGAGGGGTTCATTTGTTTGACACCCCCCTAATGGGATCGCCGCAGGCAATCCCACTTCGTGCGAAACTTGTTTCGCTAAGCCTGAGGGGACAACAAACCGCAAAGCGCAGCTTGCGAGGGGTTCATTTGTTTGACACCCCCCCCTAATGGGATCGCCGCAGGCAATCCCACTTCGTACGAAACTTGTTTCGCTAAGCCTGAGGGGACAACAAACCGCAAAGCGCAGCTATGCGAGGGATTCATTTGTTTGACACCTGCCGACTTATCGTCGGCATTCGAATGTCGGCGGCAGTGAAACTAATTGGTTTTATGTGCTTCTATGTCTATATCCTTTACAGCGAAACTTTTAAGAGGTACTATATTGGCCAGACGCAGGATTTGGGTGAGCGGATACATCGGCACAACAATAGGATGGAAAAAGCTACCTCACCTTATGTTCCGTGGACGATTGTGTGGTTTGTAGAAAAGGCAACAAGGGGAGAAGCCATGATCCTTGAAAGGAAATTGAAGAACCTGAACAGGCAAAGGCTGCTTGCTTTTATGGAGAAGTACCCACTTCAACATGACAACTATCAACAATAGGGTTATACCTCTTTAGTAATTTTGAACCTAACCGGAGAGATGCCAGAGTGGTTGAATGGGGCGGTCTCGAAAACCGTTATGCGGGCAACCGCATCGGGGGTTCAAATCCCTCTCTCTCCGCAAGCAAGTGAAGCCCCGCGATAGCGGGGTTTGTTGTTTGCCGCTGCCTGCAACCTGTATTGAATTAGTATAGGAACTTCTATCCCTTCTGCGTAAACGGAAGTTCTATGGTAAAAGTACTTCCCTTTCCAAGGGTGCTATCTACCTTGATCTTTCCATTGTGGGCATCTATTACGCTCTTCACGTAACTCATGCCCAATCCAAAACCTTTTACATTATGGATATTGCCCGTATGGGCGCGGTAGAACTTCTCGAACACCCGCTTCACCGTTTCCTTATTCATACCAATCCCATTGTCTTCAATGCGTAGAATGAAATGCTTGTTGGTGCAATGGGTAAATATTTTGATGCGGATGGGTTCATTGTCTTTAGAATACTTCACCGCATTATCCATCAGGTTCGAAATAAGGTTAGTGAAGTGTACTTCGTCTACCGGTACAAGGTCGTTTTTGGCATTCATGAATGGCTCCATCTTACCCTGCTTCTCCTCTAAACGGAGCTTAAAGTTGTCCATCACACCGCTGATGATTTCATGGATGTGCATAGGCTGAACATTTAACTTAAACTCTTGCTTCTCCATCAGCGCAGCCTGTAATATGGTTTCCACATGCTTGTTCATGCGGGTATTCTCTTCTTTGATAATGCCGCTGAAGTAGCCTAGTTTCTCTTTATCAGTTAAAACCTTCTCATTTCTTAACGCATCTACTGCAAGCGAAATGGTGGCAAGCGGTGTTTTAAACTCATGCGTCATGTTATTAATGAAGTCGCTCTTTATCATGCTCAGCTTTCTTTGCGCAAAGAGCGTTCTAACCGTTACGTAGAATGCAGCGAGGATAATTAAAGTAAACAGAACTGAAACGGTAACCATCCATGCCAGCGAAGACCAAAGCTGCTCCCGGAAATTAGGAATGATAATGCAGAGATATTCAGCATCTACCAGTCCTTCCCAAAAGGTACCGCCTTCCGGTTTTATAGGCATAAACCTTCTGCGGAACACCGTGCTGTCCAGGTTCTCTTTTTGGAAGTTAGGCGACTGCATGACGATGTTGAAATTCTCAAGGTCAGAAAGTACGGCATACTCAAACTTGATATTCTTCAGGCCGTTTTCGGCAAAGGCAGTTGTGAGCTTCTCCTGGATCTCTTTCCTTGTGTAGCGTTGTGCAACAGAAGGAGGGGAGAGATTGAAGTTATAATTATCCGGAAAGAGGTTCAGGTCCGGGCGGGGCTGAAATCTTATTTTGGGCCCGAAAGAAGATTGCTTGCTAATGTCCTGAATTACTTTCAGCATGGTTTCGTCCACCCTGAACAGGATACGCTGCTCCTGCACCTGCAAAAGGTTACGGAACCATGAAACCTGTATGATAATTAAACCCAGTAATGAAAGTGAGATAAGCACCACGATTACCGGAAATATCTTCTTCATGTTCTACAAATATATACAACGCCTTAGTCCTGTAATAAGTGCGCCAACTATTTACATGCATTTAACTGCATGGTTATTTAGAACTTGTTTCTAACTGTTAACTTTAACTATAAAATGCAACTATGGCAGATGTTGGACAGGGTAGCCTTTTGATCTCAGACCCGTTTCTACAGGACCCCAATTTTATGCGGACTGCCATATTGGTATGCGAGCACCTGCCAGAAGGCAGCTTTGGGTTTGTCCTGAACCGCCCTTATGAAAAACCGGTTGGCGACGTGGTTGCCGAACTGGAAGGGATAGATTTCCCGGTGTTTTATGGGGGACCCGTTCAACCCAACACACTGCATTTCATCCATTCCGTACCCGACATTATTCCGGATAGCGTGCGCGTGGCCGAAGGTATTTATTGGGGTGGCAGACTTGAGGATATAATGGAGAACATCAAGCTGCAAAAAATTACCCCTGAACAAATTAGATTTTACATTGGTTACAGCGGATGGGGTGAAGGGCAACTGGACGACGAAATAGCTTCCCGAAGCTGGATCATTACCCCTGCAAACCATCAACTCGTTTTTCATAGCGAGCCGGAACTTATATGGCGCGATGCTTTGAAAACCATGGGTGGCGAATACCAGCAGATGGTAAATTATCCTATTGACCCGCAGCTTAACTAGCAGTGGTCATTGATATATTTACGCCTTAGACCCTGAGCATGCACCCCCAATTTGTTTACGCCATTATAATCGCCGAGCTGATAGTGCTTCCCATATGGACGTACTATCGATTGAGGCTACAAAAGCAAGCCTTCACATTACACGAAGGCTCGTTATTATTGTTGGTAGCCAGCATAACCGCAGCAGCGGCGGTAACTATCATTCCCCTTCCGCTTACAAAAGTGAACTTCGATCAAAGGACGCCCGTTCACCTTGTGCCCTTCGTGAGGACCTGGCAAAACATTCAGCAGCATATGAAAGCACCGAACGATGTTTCAACCATCATCGTTGGAAACCTAAGGGACAATATCCTTATGTTTTTACCTATCGGTTTGTTTTTAAAACTAAGTTTTCGAAGCTGTAGTTTCCGGTTTGCCTTTCTCCTTTCATTATCTCTTTCTTGCTTCTTCGAGTTCTGCCAGTTTATTGAGCGTTATTTCAAAATTTACCGGTATGTGGACGTAGACGATATTGTCCATAATACCCTGGGCGGTATCATCGGTTATTTTTTGGCTGTACTTGTACTGCGTGTATTGCTAAAACCATCCCCGCTTCCTAAACACCCAGACCATCCATAGGGGTATAATGAGCATGATGCCCACGGCAATGTAGAAGCCGTTCTTGTCGTGAAGCCAGGGTATGCGGTCGAAGTTCATCCCGAAGATGCCGCCGATTACTGTAGCTGGTGCCAGCAGGCAGGTAACGATTGCCATCACCTTCATTACTTCATTCATCTTTAGATTCACTTGGCTTAGGTACAGGTCGTTCAGGTTCATCATCATATCACGGTAGTTCTCCACTACATCGTTCGCCTGTAGAATGTGATCGTAAATGTCCTTGAAATACTTTGTCGTTTTTTCCTGCAATAGATCGCTGTCGCTCCTGATGAACCCTGAAACCACATCCCTGACGGGCCCGATATTCCTGCGCAGTACAATCAGCTCTTTTTTCAGGCTGTTGATGTGCGCAAGCGACCGGGTATTACTACTGCGGATGATCCTTTCTTCCAGTTCTTCTATTTTATCACCCATGCGTTCCAGGACGGTAAAGTAACTGTCCACAATGGTATCTACCAGCGCGTAACATAAGTAATCTGCTGTGCTATGCCTCAACTTACTGTTAGGCAACTTTAGTTTTTCCCTTATGTTATTGAACACGTCCCTTGAAGGGTCCTCCTGTATGGTAATCACAAAATTGTTCCCAAGCACAATGCTTACCTGTTCCGCTTCTACACAGTTGCTGTTTTTTTCAAGGTAAAGCATGTTCATCAGGCAAAACATCAAGCCTTCTATTTCATCTGTTTTAGGACGCTGGTTCACACTTAAAATATCCTCTACTATTAAAGGGTGAATAGTAAAGTGGCTGCTTAAGAGCTCAATGTCTTTTTTTCTAATACCGTCTATATTTATCCAGCTTATTTCCGGGGTTTCCTTCAATGCAAGCGCTTCCGATAACTCAGCGTATTCAACAATATCCAGTTTAGCACTCGAAAAGTTGTATGCCGTTATGTGCACTGCCTGTGCCTCTTCACGCGTGGGAAGTACGGTTGGGTTAACGTTAAAGATTTCCCTGGTTCTCCTTGTATTGAAAATGGGAAAGATATAATTGAGATACCTGTTGGCTTCCTTTATCATGGCAAAGCATATTGCGCCTTAAAAGTACAACCTGCAAAAACATTGGCCTATCCAATTGTTTACGGCATGGAGAATGAAGCGCTACCGGGGAAATAAAACCACTTTTTTACCTGGACAAGTGATTGGAGAAACAACCATTGAGAGGAGATAAAGGATTGAGCTTCTAAACCCGGGGCGGCAGATGCAAAATAAAAAGAAGCCGATGGCAGGCTTCTTGGCATCAAAGAGAAAAAAGATATGAAATACTTAGTAATATTGGTTGCATCGGGATGGTTGTTTTGCAGTTGCGGACAGGGAGAATCGAGAGAGGACAATGCAAGAGGAGAGGATGGACAAATGTATACAGACGAAGGAACAACAGATTCCACGAGGCTTGGTAGCGATACTGTAACAACACATCCTGGTACCAACCATATTCAATAAGCCTTAAAGGGAAAATAGTTGGGGATAAGTTTGCCCCGGATACAGCGCCGCCCGTATGGGCGGCTTTCTTTATGGCATAGAATTTACCGTTGAAAGCAAAAAACTAAATCCATGCGTTTCCTGTTGTTTTCATTCATGTTCATAGCCCTGTCCTGCGATGCAGTAGTTGAAAAAGGCCAAACGTCAGATACCACCGAAAACTATTCGGATTCCGTAGATACTGTAAGGAGAGTGGTGATTATGGACACCCTTCGCGGAAGTAGTATACCCAGTGTGCCTGCCGGTGTTTATAGCCTTAACAACAACAGTAATGTTTACTATGTAAAGCTGAATGATGATAAAACCTATATGCTCCAGCCTGCTGAACATAACAAACGTTCAGCGTTACAGAAAACCGAAGGCTCATGGGCGATTGAAGGCGACGAAGTATTGCTTCACAACGGGCGCACTGTTGTAGCTAAGCTGAATGTGGCAAACGATAGCATACGGCTTACCGAGATGAATGGAAGCGCTGTAAAGCAACCTTTGATGTTGCAGAAGCACGAACTTGCCGGACAGGATACCGCATGGACACGCAAGGCTGCCCTTGGGATGGAATTCTATGGTGTAGGTAACGAACCTTTCTGGAACATAGAAATAGACGACCAGGGAAAAACGATTTTCAAAATGGCCGATTGGAAACAACCTCTCTCGTTAAAAACAGCAAAAGCCAGCGCAAAAGGCGACAGCATCCATTACGTATTCAATGATGCAGGTAAAACGGCAGTAACCATTTATAACACCTATTGCAACGATGGGATGAGCGACAGGCTATACACCCGTAAAGTGCGCGTTAAACACAAAGGGCAAACCTATTCCGGTTGCGGCGAATATTTCAACCAGGGTAAATAGGGGCATAGGCAACCTAAGGGGCATTTCAACATTAGTGATTGCAGAAGCTTTTTGATTTGCTTTCAATCTCTGGCCTAACGATCTTTGATAACAACGTCTATTACCCTCTAACTCCTTTAGGTAATGTTGTGATTTGCTTTCAATCTCTGGCCTAACGATCTTTGATAACAACGTAATAGGATGAAGCCTTTAACCATGCTGCGTTGTGATTTGCTTTCAATCTCTGGCCTAACGATCTTTGATAACAACTTACCTTATTCATGTCCTTTGTTTGACGGTGTTGTGATTTGCTTTCAATCTCTGGCCTAACGATCTTTGATAACAACATTCAATGTGGCTTTCCTTAACTATGACCCGTTGTGATTTCCTTTCAATCTCTGGCCTAACGATCTTTGATAACAACACCCCCGGCCTGATAGCGAAGGCCGCCACAGTTGTGATTTGCTTTCAATCTCTGGCCTAACGATCTTTGATAACAACCAGGCTTTGTCTTTCCTGTTTTTGAACTCAGTTGTGATTTGCTTTCAAACTCTGGCCTAACGATCTTTGATAACAACTACAAAGATTACACCTTGAAGATGGGTTATGT
>JAEZDR010000133.1 GCA_023433265.1 Bacteroidota bacterium
GGATAAGCAACATTCCGTAAATGGTATCCTCAACAGGAATTGTTAGCATCCTGATCCCCAGGTTTTCATTATCGTTATACCATACTACTTCGCTATCGATACCCGTTCCGGTGAGTATACCGTTGACAATGAAAAACGGGATTAGCAAGATGAGATAGGTGTAATAATCTGCAACACGTAGCCGGTTGCGCATGAAAAACAGGAATAAAGCTGTAAAAAGGAAAGTGTAAAAGGTGTACAGTTTCTGGTTAAATAGAATTCCTACTATCAGTAAACCAACTGCGACTACCGTTGTAAAAGCAGGCAAAGGCTTTGTAAACTTTCCCGTCCAAAACAATTGTTGGAGACAGAAAGCAGTGAAGGTACACGCATAGGGAATGCAAATAAAGAAAAGCACCTCTTCCAGGGGCAGATGCCCAAATCGAATCCCAAGGATGTAATCGTTGCTGAAACCCCACACACCGAGCCCGGTAAATATGTTATCCCAAACGAGGAAGAAAGCAGCAGTAGAAAAGATGGCCACTGCCAACGCTAACCATTGTTTGTAAAACCTGATCTTAGCGTGGAATGAAAACAGGAAAGGCACAGAAACCGCACCCAGGTTAACTGCTAAATATAACCACTGCATCAGCCGCGTTTAAGTTGTTCTTTAAAATATTTGAAAGGAACCCATAGCATCCCAAAGCATTCTCCTTCTTCTTTATTAAGATGTTTATGGTGAACCTTATGCGCCTTACGGATTGCTCGCAAATAGGCTGAGTCCGAGTTCCTGAATATTTTAAATCGTTGATGAATGAAAATGTCGTGTACAAGAAAGTAACACATGCCGTACAATGTAATGCCCAGCCCTATCCAAAATAGGAAGGCAATATTGTTTACATAGGTTCCTAAAAAAAGGCAGGTTATACCTGGAAGTGCGAAAATGAGAAAGAAAAAGTCGTTTCGCTCAAAAAAAGTCTCGTCTTCTTTCTGATGGTGGTCCCGGTGCAACGTCCATAGAAACCCATGCATTACATATTTATGCGTAAGCCAGGCAACAGCCTCCATTGAAAAAAATGCGGCGAGGGTTAAAACGATGTTGATAATCATATGACAGTTCTTCAGTTTAGTGAATCACATTCAATTCGTGCCGTATAAAACAATTAAACATAAATGCTAGTTTATGCGCATTGGAAATCCTTATTCTTTCTTTCATCAAAGATTGTGCAGGCGAGCTTTTTATTTTATTAAAAAGCTTTTTGTAATAAAAGTAAGCAAGGTAAACTCCGCGCCTCGAGCTCTTTGGAAGTTTGCGGATGCCCATAAGCGCCTCTTTAAAGTCTTCCTCAATCTCCTGTTCTACCCTGCGCTTAGACTCTAAAGAAAAATTAGAAAAACAAACGCCTGGAAAGTAGTTGCGCCCCAGCGTTTGATAATCATCCTTAGCGTCACGCAAAAAGTTCACTTTCTGAAAAGCGGCGCCCAACTTCATTGCTGCTGGTTTAAGCATATCGTACAGTGCAGTATCACCATTTGTAAAAACCCGCAGGCACATGAGTCCCACCACTTCCGCTGAGCCCAGGATGTATTGTTCGTAACTATTTTGATTGTGTTGAGATTTATGCAGGTCCATTTGCATGCTGTCCAGGAAAGTATCTATCAACACCCTGTCTATCTTGTACCGGTTTACCGCCTCCTGGAAGGAATTGAGGATGGGGTTAAGGCTAATCTGTTGCTCGATGGCTTCGTAGGTATCAGTTCTGAACCTATTGAGCAGCGTAATTTTATCGAAGCCATGAAAGCTATCTACTATTTCGTCTGCAAATCGTACAAACCCGTAGATGGCATAGATAGGCGCGTGAAAATCCCTGCCCAGGAACCTGATACCTAACGAAAAGCTCGTACTGTAGTAGCGGGTGGTATACTTGCTACACCAGGCTGAAACGTTGTCAAATTTTTGCTTCATCAAAAAATAGATTTCATGAGTTGTTTTGCTGCAATCTGACCTGAGATGATAGCTGGCGGAACACCTGGCCCAGGTAGCGTTAGTTGCCCGCAATAGAAAAAGTTCTTAAGCTTTTTGTTTCTTATAGCGGGTCGTAAAACGGCTGTCTGTTTCAGCGTGCTTGCAAGGCCATAGGCGTTGCCTTTATAGGCATTGTAGTCTGAAACAAAATTGTCCAGGCAATAACTACGCTTAAAGACAATGCTGGGTGCCAGGTCTTCCCCTGTTATATTCTTAATCCTCTCAATAATTATGTCAAAGTATTTCGCTCGCAGTTGCTCGCCGTCAGAAATACCAGGAGCTAGCGGCATCAGGATAAATAGATTTTCATGTCCCGTAGGTGCAACCGATGCATCTGTTTTCGAAGGGCAACAAATGTAAAAGAGCGGTTTGCTGGGCCATTGGGGATCTTTGTAAATTTCGTGTGCATGCTGGTCCAACGCTTCATCAAAAAATAGATTGTGATGATGTAAACTGTTTAACCGCCTGTTAATACCGAGATAGAAAATTAAACACGAGGGTGCAAAGGTTTTCCGCTGCCAGTAGGTCTCGGTGTAGTTACGATAACGACTTTCGAGCAAGCCGTCCACATGTTGGTAGTCTGCGGCGCCTATCACCGCATCGGAAGTATGTTGTCCCGTTGTGGAGCTTATACTAAAGCTGTTTTCGCTCATCGGTTTAATTGAGCTAATAGCCTCACCGGTTTTAAACTGCACACCCAGGTCTTTGGCAATAGATGCCATTGCTTCGGTAATCTTTCCAAAACCACCCATGGGATACCAGGTAGAGAGATTGAATGCAGCATAATTCATCAGGCTATAGAGCGCAGGAATTTCGCGCGAGGTGGCACCTAAAAACAATAATGGAAATTCCATGAGTTGCAACAAGCGCGGGCTTGAAAAGAACTTTCGCACGTGGCTGTGAAACGAACTAAACAACTGGAGCCTGGTAATATTCCTGAGTACCTGCGGCTTCGCATATTCGAATAACGAATTGGAAGGGAGATAAACAAGATCGCTCATAGAGAGGTTATACTTAAGCTCCGCTTCTTTTAAAAACCGGCGAAGTTTATCTGCCCCGTTCTTTTCTTCCTTTTCAAATAGCTGGTAAATGGCCTCAAGTGAAGCCGGTATTGTTAGCGAATCGTTCTTCCCGTAAAAGATCGTAAAAGCAGGATCAAGCAGTTTCAGTTCGTAGTAATCTTTGGACGACTTTCCAAACAGGGAAAAAAAATGTTCAAATACATCAGGCATCCAGTACCAGCTTGGGCCCATATCGAATGTAAAACCATCCACAGAAAACGTGCGGGCACGTCCCCCCAAACTGTCATTCTTTTCAAATACGGTAACCGCAGCGCCTTTAGATGCGAGTACGGAGGCTGCAGATAGCCCCGAGAAACCGGAACCGATTACTGCTACTTTTTTGTGCATGGAAAGACAAAAATAGCAGATTGTTTAATATTCGAGCAAAAATATTAAACAGCCATATTCGGTTAACTTAGTTCAGCTAGATATTTTCTGAACTCATCTGGTGTCCTAAAAAGTGTAACATTGGACGGTGGCTTTCCCACTTTTAGAAGTACATTACTACCGCAAAGCAGAATTTTCTTAGAAGGAAAAGCCCTGGAAACGTTCTCCACATACTTGATAATTTCCTTACCCGGTACCTGGGTAACCATGAAAAAGATTAGGTGCGTAGCATCTAAAACTTTCATAGCATCCTTCAGGTTCTCGAACGGAAGACGTTGGCCTAAATAAACCGTTTGGTAAGAAGCATTGCGCAGCAAGTAATTACAATAAAGAAGGCCGATTTCGTGTTCTTCGTTTTGGGGCAGGAACAATAAAAAGCTTTTTTGCTTGTTCCCAGGCGGGTGCATTGTATCAATTGCTGTAAAAAACTTTTGTCTCGCTAGGTTCGAAAGAAAATGCTCCTGCGCAGGGTTTATTCTTGAACTCTGCCAAAGCACCCCAATCCTGTTGAACAAAGGATACAAAACATTATCTATGGTTTGAACAAATCCAAAGCTCTTGACGCAGGCCTGGAAAATTTCTTCAAATGATGTCTGGTTAAATTCCATGCAGGCACCAATCAGGTTATTTACCTGTCCTTCATATTTTTCCTGTTCGCTGGCGTGAGCATCATGCACCTTGAGTATTTCCGCTGCTACCTCTTCATCAGTTAAGGTGCTTATTTTGGAAATTTTATAGCCATTTTGAAGCAGGGTAGATATGTTTAGAATTTTCTTCAGGTGGCTATTATCGTAATAACGGATATTGGTCTGGGTGCGTTCCGGGCTGAAAAGATTATATCGTTTCTCCCAAATCCTAATGGTATGGGCCTTTATACCTGATATTTTCTCGAGCTGACGGATACTGTAGTTTATCATTGTTCTACTTTGGGGCAATAAAGTTAAACAAATAATAGGTAACTAACAGCTATAATGCCCTAAAGAAGCACTTAAAAGCAAAAAGTCTTGCACGTCTCCCTTAGCGGTGTCAACTCAACACCTGTTCCATCTTCATGCTTCTTGAACCTTTAATTAGGATATAATGATTCTGAAAGCCTTTGCGCTTAAACCATTCCGCAGCTTCCGCTGCATTTCGAAATGACAAATACGGATGAGTTATCTTCAAAAAGTCTCCTCCTACGAGTGCAACTTCTTTCCAGCTATGTTTAGCGATAAGTTCAACAATCTCCTGGTGCTCTTTTACACTTTCATCACCCAGTTCCATCATAGCACCAAGCATTAAAACCTTTGAATCTCCTTTTATGGCAGCCATGTTTTCAATAGCAGCCCGCATGCTTGTCGGATTAGCATTGTAAGCATCCAGTATTAGTTTATTTCCGTTCCAATCCATCAATTGAGACCTGCTGTTGGATGGAGAATATGACGCTATTGCGCTTGTAATTTTTTGATTAGAGACATCGAAATACTTTCCCACAGCCACTGCAGCCAATACATTGGGAAGGTTGTAACTTCCTACCAACTGTGTATTGATAATAAAGGATTGGGTTGTATCTCTTATTTCCACGGAAAGGAAGGGCTCGTTCTTTATAGTAGCTCCCGTGATAAAGCCTTTCTCTGTGCCGTACCAGATTACTTTCTCCACATCAGCCACCATTTGATGCATGTAGTCATAATCGTCGAAAGCGAAAGCTACACCCTTTCTTGAAGCCAGGTATTGTAACAACTCTCCTTTCCCCTTCCTTACGCCTTCCTCTCCCCCAAAGCCTTCAAGATGTGCTTTACCGCAGTTCGTTATTAATCCGTGTGTTGGCATCGCATACTTACAATACCCTTCTATTTCATGCCGGTGATTCGCTCCCATCTCTATCACAGCCATTTCTGCATCACTGCCAATCTCCAGGAGGGTAATTGGAATGCCAATGTGATTGTTTAGGTTCCCTTTCGTTGTATAAGTCTTAAAACTAGTTTGTAGCACAGCATGTAATAGCTCTTTCGTAGTAGTTTTTCCATTACTGCCTGTAATTGCTATGAAAGGGATACCGAATTGTTGCCTGTGGTGTTTAGCAAGTTGTTGTAGCGTTGTAAGCACGTCCGGAACCCGGATGATTCTTTCGTCTTTAGCATGCAGATCCTCATCCACCACTGCATATGCCGCCCCACCCTCCAAAGCTTTTAACGCGAATTGATTACCATTAAAATTGTCACCTTTAAGCGCAAAGAATATTGCATTAGGTTTTAACAGCCGCGAATCGGTAAATACCTTAGGGTGCTGTTGATAAATTTTGTAGAGTTCCGGGATAGTCATATCAAACGAAAGTGGGAAAATAAACAAGCTAAATCAAAACAACAAAGTGGAATCGAAACCTCCAGTACTGGCATAAAAAAAGCCACCCGAAAATCAGGTGGCTCTACTTGTATTTACCTTTTCCTTATCTCTTAGCTCTTCTAGTCGGGAAGAAGTTACCATTCTTGCGCTTATTACCCTCTACAGAGCCATAATGCGTCATGGCGCAGCGGAAACCAATTGTGCTGCTGCTTAAATCTTCCTGCATGAACCTTCTGCTACCCGGGCTCAACCAGTATGGCATATCATTCCAGCTACCACCTTTCAATACACGACTCTTATCGTTGATCAAGGTAGTGAAAGGATATCCATATGAAGCGGTACTTATTGAGTCGCCATCAAGATAGTGGATGGCGTAAGCCGCTTGGTAGTTCCTTCTGTTTTTTACAGCAGAGTCAGACTCATCAACCATTATAATCCTACCCATGCTATCTCTTAAGTTACCCGCACCCTTTTCCATATCCACCTTCTTAAACACGTTTCCGCGGAAGGGGTTTAGGTCATCCTGCTCCAGGTTAGTAGTCGGCCTGTATACGTCAGCAACCCACTCACTTACGTTGCCACTCATATTATATAAGCCGAAACCGTTTGGATAGAATGAAGTAACTTCTGACGGAATAGCAGAACGGTCATTCAACCCACCTGCAGTACCCATATAGTCTCCGTTACCACGCTTAAAGTTAGCCAGGAAAGCACCCTGCCATGCACCACGGCGTGTAGCTCTCAGGTTGTCGTAACCATCATTCTTCCAGGCATAAACGCCTTTGTTTGCTATTAATTCCTCACCACGCTTCTTCTCGCTTCTGCGCGATTGAGGGTTTTCAGTTATTTCACCCAATGCAGCATACTCCCACTCAGCCTCTGTTGGAAGGCGGTAATCCGGGAAAAGGATACCATCTTCAAACTTAACGGTTGTACGTGGACGGCCTTGCGCATCCTTTAGTTGGTTACGCTTAGGCTTACCAGGCGATCCTGTGTATTCGCCCATAAGGTAGCTCTTGGTATTAAAGTTTTCCTGGCCACCACCTTGTAACTGGCTCTTAACCACGTTTTTGTTTTGGTAACCTTTTTCTATCAGTTGCAGCTCGTTCACACGGTCTGTTCTCCAGATACAAAAATCAGCCGCCTGCCTCCAGGTTACACCTACCACTGGGTAATAGTTATAAGAAGGATGACGGAAATAATACTCTACAAACGGCTCGTTATAAGCAAGTTCGCTTCTCCAAACCAGAGTATCTGGTTTAGCGCCCTGTAAAACCGCTTCATATTGTGGGTCAGAAAAAACGTTCTCTAACCAGTGGATATACTCACGATAATGAACGTTGGCTACTTCGGTTTTATCAATGAAGAATGAATTAACGGTAACACGGCGGGGAATGTTGTTCCAGTCGCCCATAACGTCTTCCTGCTTGGCACCCATTGTAAAGGTACCACCCTGTACGAAAACAAGGCCTGGTGCAGCTTTTAAGTCCTTCGGAGGCTTAGCCACATTGTAGCCTCCCATATCTTTATCATTATACTTCCAGCCGGTAGCTGTGGACCTGGCGCCCTTACCGCCACTGCTTTTACAGGAAGCAAGCGCACCTATTGCAAGTGCAACAAGAAGACAATTTTTCAAACCTTGGATCATGTACAGAAAGGGTTTTTATAACAATTACAGAAACGTTGAGCCGCGCAAAATATTGTGTTTTGCCCAAACTTAGGGTGCGAATATATCGTATTCTCTAATTACCAACAAGCAAGCCGCTGGTAAAAACCTTTTTTTTGTTGAGGATTGGTTGAAAGTCAGCAAAAAAAAGCATATTTGCAGACAGCGTTTTAGGTAACAAACTGTCTAAAGAGATAATAAACCATCAAAATCAGTCCGTTCTATCGGTAAAAATTCTACCCGTTTTAGGCATAACCCGTGAATCGTAAGGAGTCTCGTTATTGGCCAGGTGTATTTTGGCTATAACCGGTGATTAAGCCTATTTTTGCAACCTTTTTAATAGTTATTGAATGACAAGTGCATCAATGAAGCTTTGTTCTCTAGCGTTATTGTTTAGTATTACCGTAAACCAGCTGAAGGCTCAGGGTTCGCCTGAAATAAATGTGGTAACAACCGCAGTACCGTTCTTACGCATTTCCCCCGATGCTCGTTCCGGTGGCATGGGTGATGTGGGCATTGCCACTAATCCTGACGCAAACGCACCTTTTTGGAACCTGGCCAAAACCCCGTTTGCCCGCCAAAAAGCTGCCGCTGTATTAACTTATACCCCCTGGCTAAAGGACATCGCTAAGGATGTATACCTCGCCAGCTTTGCAGCCTACTACCAATTGGATGAGGAACAAGCCATATCTACCGGCATTCGTTACTTCAGCCTCGGTAACATACAGTTTACAGATGGGGCTGGCAACGAATGGGGACAAGGTCGGCCACGCGAATTTTCATTCGACCTTGGCTACAGCCGCAGGCTGGGTAGCAAATTAGGCCTGGGGGTTGCTCTCCGTTATATCAACTCAAACCTTACCAATGGGGCAATTCCTACATCTGGAGGGGTTTCATATAAAGCCGGACAAGCGTTTGCAGGCGACATATCTCTTTTCCATACCAACCTTAACGATGCAGGGCAGGGATTCAACTGGGGTGTTACCCTTTCCAACCTCGGCTCTAAAATTGGTTATACTAACGACGCGACCGCAAAAGATTACATTCCTGCCAACCTCGGCATTGGAGGTGCTTATACAAAGGTGTTCGATGAAACGAATAAGCTTACGTTCGGTCTTGATTTAAACAAATTGTTGGTGCCAACTCCTCCTATTTTTACCGGTAACCCTGACGAGGATGCGGCAGCTATCTCAAAATATCGCGGTTACGGAGTGTTCGAAAGCTGGTTCAAAAGCTTTGGCGATGCCGGAAGTTTTGGAAATGAACTAAAGGAATTCCAGGTTTCCCTGGGCGCCGAGTATTGGTACAACGACCAGTTTGCAGTGCGCGCAGGTTACTTCTACGAAGATAAAACCAAGGGTAACCGTAAATACTTTACCATGGGCGTGGGACTCGTTTACAACGTGTTTGGAATGAACTTCTCCTACCTCGTCCCGTCAGGTCAGGGTATTACACGCAATCCTTTATCTAACACTTTGCGTTTTAGCCTTGTGTTCAACCTTGATAAGGAAACAGCTATTACCAACACAACAACCGATTAATTTTCTTTATTAAAATATAAAGCGAAGCACCTGTCTTCGCTTTTTTTGTACCTGCCATGAACATTAGAATAGGTTTTGGAATCGATTTTCATCAACTGGTCGAAGGCAGAGATTTCTGGTTAGGGGGTGTTCAGGTACCACATAGTAAAGGTGCATTAGGCCACAGCGATGCAGATGTATTGCTTCATGCCATTTGCGACGCAATGCTAGGCGCTTTAAGTCTTGGTGACATAGGCCTTCATTTTCCCGATACTTCTGCTGAGTTCAAAAATATCGATAGTAAAATCCTGTTGAAACAAACGTTCAAACTCATTAAGGCCGAAGGTTACCAGGTGGTTAACATCGACAGATCAGTTACGCTGGAAGCCCCTAAGATTAAACCCTATGAGCCCGGCATGCAACAAGTTATTTCAGATATTCTAAACCTTACCGTTAAGGATGTAAGTGTGAAGGCTACCACCGCAGAAAAGATGGGCTTTGTGGGCAGGGAAGAGGGTGTGGTTGCCTATGCTACGGTACTTCTTCAAAAAACCGGACAATAAAGTGAGCTTGCAAATTAAAATAACTAATTCATCGGCTAATCCCCTGCCTTCCTATGCAACGCCGGGGTCTTCAGGTTTAGATTTGAGGGCAAACCTTTCGCATCCCCTTCTGTTGAAGCCTCTGCAGCGGGAACTTGTACCTACGGGGATTGCCATTCAATTGCCGGATGGTTTTGAAGCACAGGTTAGGCCACGAAGCGGGCTGGCAATAAAACAGGGTATCACATGCCTTAACACGCCTGGTACTATCGACGCGGATTACAGGGGCGAAATAAAAGTAATTTTAATTAACCTATCTGGCGACCCGGTTACAATCGAAAATGGTGAAAGGATAGCACAACTCGTTGTTCAAAAAGTGGAACGAATAGATTGGCAACTGGTAGATAATATTGAAAACACAGAACGTGGTCAAGGCGGTTTTGGCCACACAGGAAAATAACAGAATGAAGAACGCATTTATAGTACAACTTATAGTGGCAGCAGCTTTTGTTGCGGGCTGTGGAACCGTAAAAAAGGTAGAGAAAATTGAAGAGGCTATCAATAAAAAGGATACAGCACAAACGGTAATTGTTCCAAAGGTCGATTCGATTCAGTTATCAAAAGACATCTTAAAAAAGATAGTTGATAAGAGAATTGACTTCACCACATTTTCTGCTAAGGTGAGGGTAGAGTTCCAGGACCAGGATGATCATGAGAACGGCACAGCTTACATCAGGATGAGCAAAGACAGCCTTATATGGATTTCGCTTACCGGGCCTCTCGGCGTAGAGGTTTACAGGGTACTCATCCAGAAAAACAAGGTGAGCCTTTGGAACAAACTCAATAAAACAATTCAATATAGAACGCTTGCTGAACTAAGTAGCATTACCCAGATCCCCTTAGACTTTAGCACATTGCAGGATTTGATCGTTGGGAATCCCATTTTCCTTGACAGTAATGTGGTTTCATATAAAGTGAAAGAGTCTGAGACACTGATTTTGATGATTGGAGATTTGTTTAAACACCTGATCACCCTGGATAACACCGACTACAAAGTGATGCATAGCAAGCTGGATGATGTGGACGCAATTAGAAACCGCACAATGTCAGTCCAGTTTACCGATTACCAGCAAAAAGATGGCTATTGGTTTCCCACTAAACGAAACATCAGTGTAGCCGAGAATAATACACTCGAGGTTTCGCTGGATTTTAAGCAATATGTGTTTAATCCACAACAAACCTATCCGTTCAACCCACCAAAGAATGTTAAGGTTAAATAATATCCGCGGGGTTTTAGCCGTTGTATATTAAGAATTGTAGTAAAAGCAACTAACTTGTCCGGGATAAATTTGCAAAAACATAAGTTATGAAGAAGCTGTTTGTTCTTATTCTCGTCAGTCTTGTTGCAACTGTGGCCGTTGCGCAGCAAACAAAAGAGGAGATTCAACGCAGGCAGCAGGAACTTCAAAAGGAGCTGGTTGAACTCAACCAAACTTTAGCACAGATTAAGAAGAATAAGAACCAATCCCTAAGCCAGTTAAGGCTGGTACAGCGAAAAATAGCAACACGTGAAGAAATGGTGCGCAGCCTCAACAAGGAACTTAGGCTCATAGATGATAACATCTATCTCACCAACCTCGACATTTACAGGTATAAAAAAGAACTGGATACACTAAAACAAAACTATGCTAAGAGCCTTGTATTTGCCTACAAGAACAGGAGTAGTTACGAATACTTGAACTTTCTTTTTTCTGCTACCAGTTTCAACGATGCCATAAAAAGGTTAGCTTATCTTAAAAGTTACAGGCGCTACAGGGAAACCCAGGCAGATAATATTAAAAAGACTGAACACCTCTTACAACAAAAAGCCAGCGAACTCACTGCAAGAAAAGCTGAAAAAAGTTACACCCTCCAGGAACAAAGTAAACAACTGAACGTGTTGGAGGATGATAAAAAAGAACACGACCAGGTTGTCAAGGAATTGAAGGGAAAGGAAAACGATCTTGCTAAGCAAATAAAGAATAAGGAAAGAGACCGGAAAAAATTGCAGCAGAGTCTTGCAGCAATTATCCGTCGCGAAATAGAAGCAGCACGCAGAGAAGAAGCGAGAAAGAAAGAGGCAGAACGCCTTGCAGCAGAAGCGCGTAAAAAACAAGAGGCTGCTGCGGCGGCGGCAAACGCTAATAAGCCCGCTGCTTCCGCTACTCCCGCCCCTTCCACCAGCAATACAGCTTCAGCTAACCCGCCAAAAAGCGACCGAGTTTATAGCGTGCTCGAATCATCAACTGAAAGCCTCGGGCAATCTATCAATTTTGAAAACAATAGGGGCCGCTTACCATGGCCCGTCGATCAGGGATACATCTCTGGCGAGTTCGGTCCTCAAAAAATTGCAGGCACCAAACTTTCTACGGTCAACGACGGAATCATCATCGAAACACCACAGGCCAATCACGTCGTTAGGTGTGTGGCAAACGGTACGGTATCATCTATTCTCGATCTGGGCGAGTACCAGGCTGTAATCATACGCCATGGTAAATATTTTACAGTCTATAGCCATCTTTCTTCCGTGGCAGTATCAAAGGGCGAGGAAGTAAACGCCGGAACGGTCGTTGGCCGCACTGCTACAAATATCGCAGGTGTCGGCGAAGTCGAGTTTCAGGTAATGAACGACAGGAGCCAGTATCTCAACCCCGAAGGCTGGTTGAAGAGAAGATAGGGATTCTTAATCTTTTTCATCTATACAACGCTCCGTCATGGAGCTTTTTTTTATAGTAGTCGCTAACTAACCACAACTTTTTGCACACAATAAAATTTAACCCGACCGTTACTGCATTTGTATTTTCCTTAAGAAAACTCGGACATCCCTTGTGCAGTCTGCCTTTCCGAAAGATTTCGGTCGCCCGGTGATGGTCTTCATTTACCGTCCATCAAGGCATCAATCTATCTCCGCAAACTTCGTCACAATTGCTTTGTTGCCCCTTTACCCTGGTTATAGTTTTACACCATTAAACAACACATCTCATCAAAAAAACTACAACTATGAAGAAAGTATTTTTATCACTGCTTATCGCAGCCAGCTTTGCAGCTAACGCAACAGAAGACGTAAACCGCATCATCCTCCAAAACTTCAAAGCCGACTTTAAATATGCAAAGAACGTTAGCTGGACAAACAGCGATCAGTTTGTAAAAGCAAGGTTTACTGAAATGGACGTTCAAATGGAAGCGTTTTATACACCATCTGGCGAATTAATTGGCGTAAGCAAAAATGCAGAGTTGGAAAGCCTGCCAAAAAACAGCGCAAAATATATCCTCAGCAAATACGCATCATATAAGATGGGCGAAGTAATCGCATACGAGTCAGCTACCGAAGGTTTGAGCCATTTTGTTTCATTGGAAGATGGTAAAGAGAAATTGGTATTGGAAATAGGCCAAACCGGAAGCGTTTCAGTTTTCAAAAGAACCTGGAAATAAAGATGTTTTGAAAAAGGTTAAAAGGCTGCCTGCGGGTGGCCTTTTGCATTTGGGGCCGGTGTTTCATATGTAACCATTTGCGGCAATAAAATATTGGGACTTGCATGTTGCGGTATCAGGTATTTTTGCGCAAAATCTAAGTGATGAATAAAGGACCTGTTTCGCAATTTATACAGCACCACTATAGGCATTTCAACGCTGCAGCATTGGTAGATGCGGCCAAAGGATACGAGCAACATCTTTTGGAAGGTGGTAAAATGATGATAACCCTAGCAGGTGCGATGAGTACCGCTGAATTGGGTATTTCCCTGGCCGAAATGATTAGGCAGGATAAAGTGCAGATCATTAGTTGTACAGGTGCCAACCTCGAAGAAGATATCATGAATCTCGTGGCGCATACGCATTACAAGCGGATCCCTAATTGGAGAGACCTTACACCCCAACAGGAATGGGAACTACTGGAACAAGGTTTAAACCGCGTTACAGATACTTGTATTCCTGAAGAAGAGGCATTTAGAAAAATTCAGCGCCATATCGCAAAGCTTTGGAAGGATGCTGATGCGAAAGGTGACCGGTACTTCCCCCATGAGTATATGTATAAATTATTGCTGAGTGAAGTAATGAAAGCTGACTATGAGATCGATCCGAAGCATAGCTGGATGATAGCTGCTGCCGAAAAAAACCTGCCGATTGTTGTAGGTGGATGGGAAGACAGCACCATGGGAAACATCTTCGCTTCTTATGTTATAAAAAATGAAGTAAAAGCCACTACCATGAAGAGCGGCATAGAATACATGGTTTGGTTGGCTGATTGGTACAAAAACAACTGTAGTGGAAAAGGAATTGGGTTCTTTCAAATAGGAGGTGGTATCGCAGGCGACTTCCCAATTTGCGTAGTTCCTATGATGTACCAGGACCTGGAAATGCATGAAGTGCCTTTTTGGAGCTACTTCTGTCAAATAAGCGACTCTACTACTTCATATGGCTCTTATTCCGGAGCTCATCCTAACGAAAAAATAACCTGGGGTAAATTGGACATTCACACACCCAAACACATTATCGAAAGCGATGCAACCATTGTTGCCCCGCTCATATTTGCCTACTTGCTGGGTTGGTAATAAGCCTAAGGAATCAAAAGATGCGATCCGGGTATACTACCGCTTGGATCGCATCTTTTTTTATTGTAAATTAGGGCTACAAAAGTTTCCCATGAACAGCGGCCTAAACATCCTAATTGGTTTGTCGGCCCTGATATTAATCACCGCATGCTCCGGTGATGCGGTAACTGTCGAAGACCCGGGAGCAACTGCAAAATCGGATACAAACATCAATATTGATCACGACAAGCCTACTTTCGATTGCGGTTACCAGGATGGCATACATACCGCCACACTTGAATATTACAATCCTAAAACACGCAAAACCAATCTTTTCAACGTAGAAGCCGACGTAGAAAACTGCCACGTTATAGATATCTATTTCAACGTAGGCGCTGGCTGGATTGACGAAGCGACGATGGCTCCAACTGAATTAGACGATGATGGCGAATGTCTTATCAGCGGCAATTCGGGTAGGACGTACAGGGTGGTACTGGACTAATCCCTAAAACGGGGTATCCATTGCGATGCCGTAGCGGTGCCGTAGCGGTGCTGTAGCGATGTTGTAGCGATGTTGTAGCGATGTTGTAGCGATGCTGTAGCGATGTAACTCCGTTGCAACTCCGCAGTAAATGGGTAGCAAAACCGACGTTACTGCCTATAAGTCGCATAACCTTAGAACCAAATCCTGATCGAAAGCAACTCTCAGGTTGACTTTTGCCTGTTTCACGTTCTCATCTATTTGCTAGCTTAGCGTCTTCAGGAACGGGATGTAGCGCAGTCCGGTAGCGCGCTTCGTTCGGGACGAAGAGGCCGCTGGTTCAAATCCAGTCATCCCGACAAAGCTCAATGAGGCGTTGCGAAGCAACGCTTTTTCATTTGAGCGTAGCAAGCCAAACTTGTTTGAGCTTGCGCAGCGAGAATGAAAAAAAGGGCGCAGCCCTCATTGAGCTTTGTCTAAACCCCCTATGAATAAGTGTAGCCATCTGGCACCACTCTGCCAGCATTCTCCCTCATAACTCATCTTAACGGCTGTCATTTATCATTGAATCCGCCAGTAGGCCTGCGTACTTTCATATCGCCAAAAACATCTCTATAAAAGGTACCCACATGGAAAACAGCCAAACCACCCGCAGTAAATATCCAGGGTTACTTACCAAGACCATTTTTATGCATAGTCTCAGGTTAATGGGAGGCGTACTAGCTATCTTCTTTTTCGTTCTGGGCTTAGGACTATGGCTAAACAGTTCTGGAAGTATTGACCTTTTGAACCAGTTGTTAGCAAATACCACCGCAAATCGGGAAACCTTCGAGCTGTTAAGGCTTACTTTGGCTGTTGTTTGCGGCACCCTATGTTTCCTCAATGCAATCATAGCTGCCTTAGCAGGCACGCTGATTCAGCGAAATATGATACTACTAAACGAAGAGCTTATAATCAACGATACAAACCAAACAAAATCAGGTCTTCAGAGTTTGTCTGTTAACTTCAAAAAAGTGTCGATGGAAACGTTCAATCAATAGAATCGTTGTTTCCACCTTCTACCTTATAGTAAGCCTCGCTCCTACATAACCTCGCCGCCCTTGCAAAGGCGCATAATTATACGATGGATCAAACGTATAGCCGTACGGATTATTAACAGGATCATTTACAGTTTTATCAAATGGATCAAATGGTCGCATTATCGGGTCCACAGGAATAAAATCCAATAGATTCTTCATACCTCCATACACTTCTATCCTGTTCCATCGCTTTGTAACCTGCGCGTTCAGCAAAAGGAACCATGGTGAGAACTCGGGACGATAGTCATTCGGAAGGATCGGTAAACGCATCGGACCGTTCCAGTTCCCTGAAAAGTCTATTGTCAAACTATTGCCAGCCGAAGCTTTCGTTGCAATCGTGCGTGTTAGAGTGAAGCTTCCACTCCATTCAGGTGCATGTAGCTGCCGCAGCTTTTCCATCTTATTATTTACTGCTTCCATTCTGTCAACATCCAGGTAGGTAGCACCTGCATTAAACTTCCATTTCCCTCCATTTACAAAATCAATGTTTAGCGATGCTCCTCGGGACACAGCATACCCATCCAGGTTAGAATAAATAATCTTATCGGGGTCTTTATCGTAATCGGGAAGAATCTTATTAAAATAGTGCGAATAAAAAACACTGCTTTCAATAGTTGTTGTCGATTTCCTTCCTACGAGCCTCCACTCATTATTCAATACTACGTTTATAGATCTCTCTGGCTTTAATGTGCCCTCAAACTCAACAGTCCTGGCACCCGTAAGGGCAGCGTGATCCTCCGTAAACACGTTTACAACTCTAAAACCAGTCCCCGTACTTATTCTTATTGCATGGTTAGGACTAAAAGGATTGAACTTCGCCGCAATACGTGGACTCACAACAAGTCCATGCAAACGGTTATAATCCATCCTTGCCCCGGTAAGAATAGATGCCTCCTCCAATGGCTTCCACTCATGTTGCAGAAACACACCCGGCAACCAGGTTTTCTCCACTTGGTTCCTACCATTGTGGGTAGTTGCAACAGTATTGTCATCATATATAGTAAGTCTGTTTGCTAAACCAAAAAGCAAATAGTTTTTCTCGTTTAACTTCCTCTCCAGGTAAAGCTGAACAAAGCCCACCTGCTGTGTAGCCATGAAAGGCGTTTTACCATACCAGCTGTTCTGGTCGTGGTAGTTGTAAGAGAATTGTAAAGTCACAGGTTGCCGTGTATTAAACTCGTACTTGCCAAACAACTCAGCTCTTGTTGTATAAATACTTTCCCCATAAATTGAGTCCGACCCCCTAAACCGTTTACTCCAGTTCATTTCGCCACCCCACCTGTCTTCCACATACAGCCGCATGCCTAAATTTAATGCTTTGGCTGTTGCCCTTCTGAACGACCAGTTATTAAATAATGACAATCTTTTCTGAAGGGTAACATCTGTAAATCTGTCGTTGTTATTGTCTATTGGGTTATCATAAAAAAAAGCATTCACTCCCAGTATACCTGCTGCGTTGCGTGTGTTAATTTTAACCCCAATGTCTGCATTCACTTCATTCCAGGTAGTATAATTTACATCAGCTACCCAGGCCGGTGCCTTTAATGGATTTTTAGTGATAACGTTTATTGTTCCTGCCATCGCTTCTGAACCATATAGCGAGGCAGCAGGGCCTTTAATAATTTCTATTCTTTCTATCATTGACAGGGGAATTCCCATCAATCCATATACGGTAGCCAGGCCGCTAACAATAGGCATCCCATCCACCAGCACCTGCGTATAAGCGCCCTCCATTCCGTTAATATGTATATCGCCCGTGTTGCAAATGTTACAGTTCAATTGCGGCTGTACGCCATTCACCAGATTCAGCGCCTCAAACAAATTTGGAGGCGAAGACTTCATAAAAAACTTAGGCGTGTATACTTCCACGGGCACCGCGCTTTCCAATTTTGTTACTTCTCGTAACGAACCGGTCACTACAACCTGTTCCAGGTTTTTAATCTCCGTCCGCAGGTACACAGGCGATAAAGTGTCTGTAACAGGCATCGTTAGCGTAATGGGTTGTGCACTTGTATGCGAAAAACGGATTCTTAACCGCATCATGGAATCCGGCACCCGCAGCTCAAACCAGCCTGCACTATCTGTTACTACTTGTTTTCGTGTTGATAAAACGTTTACCGTTACACCACGCTGCGGCAAACTGTCAACCATCACTCGTCCCACCGCTACGCGTTCCTGCGAATAGGCACAAATGGTTGCCAAACAGCATGCAAGGAAACTTAGTATTCTAAACATTATTTTAGGCTAATCTAAATTATATGTTCTGCAAATCTAATGCCTGGGAGCGCAATAAAAAAACCCTCCTGCGATCAGGAGGGTTTATTACCCAAAAATCAGTATTAAAATTTTAAAACTTAGCCCCAAGCGTTATGTAAAAACTTCTTGCGTCCGAAGGCATTAAGCCAGGGCCCGGATATCCTCCTGCTCGCCTTGTAAAATACCTCGCATCCGTCAGGTTGTTAATTCCTGCTTTGAATGTAAAGTTGTTCACCCTGTAACTTGCCGCTATATCTGTAATGGTATATGCAGGTATCACACCGTTTTGTGCATTCGCTGAAGGTTTTACAGTGTTAGCTGCATCAGCAAACACCTCACTTACATAACTTAACTGTCCCGTTAGCGAAAAGCTCTTATACATGTAGGTAAGGCCTCCACGAAAAATATGCTCAGGCGCGTTCTCTACCCTGTTACCCTTGTTGAGTAAAGTGTCAGACCCCTTAGAAGTCTTGCTGCGAATGGCATCATACTTAGCATCATTGTACGCATAAGAAGCAAAGATGGAAAACTCACCATAAGCAAGGGTTGCACCGGCTGCACGAATGGGATTGAACTCCACTAAAGCTTCAACACCCTTTGTAAAACTTTTACCAATATTGGTTTTGAAGTTGTAGGACGTAACCACCCCGTTCTCGGTCTTTGTCATCGGGAGGTTTCCTATGCGATTGCTATAGTCAAGATAGAAGACACCCGCATCAAAGAAGAGGTAGTTCTTGATTTTACCCCGGTAACCAAGGTCAATATTGAATCCTTTAGAGTCTGTAAGATTCGGGTCTATAACATCCGTAGTTGGAACAGATAGGTCAGCAAATTGTACCGGACGGTACGACTGTGTATAGTTAGCATAAAGCTCAGTATTACCTATATGGTATTCTGCAGCCAGCCCGGCTAACAGGAAATTCCTGCTTTTTGTTCCATCTACTTTGCCGGTTGCAGTACGGTTGATCCGTCCATCGGCGTGAGTAGCTACGCTTTCCCATCTTAATCCAGGTATAACGATCAAACGCTTATTCACACGAAACACGTTCTCCACCGCTACAGCTATATTGTCAGTGATAAACTTTACTTCCGATGGAAAGTCCGCCTCCACTATATCCGTATTAAACTCAGTCCCTGTATCGCCTTTCCCGTTGCTCAACCTGTTGGTAGTACCCCTGAAATAACGTACAGAAGCTGTCAACGATGATTGTGTATTAAGGAGTTTATAGTTCCGTAAGTATCGGAGCTCTGCACCTCCATTTCTGTAATTGTCAATGGCTACTGTACGATTATTGTAAGCTCTTGTTATAGCATTGATAGTGTCTTTTATATTAATTCCCTGCATAAAACCCACACTGTTCCTGTCGCCGGCCATACCAAAAACCTTCAGGTTTAAAATGCTATTTTCATTGGCGGCATAATCAAAAGTTAGAGCACCCATCGTCCAGTCATTGTTGAACCAGTTACGGCTCCTCAGGCTTTGCTTTGCATCTTGCTCAAACTGCGCATCTGTCAATCCGCCTGGCTGCTGGCTCAGCATGCTGTAACGCAATACTTCAGCGGTAACTTTAAATTTATCAGTGAACCGGTAACTGTAGGTTGCAAATCCTGTGTTCGTTTTATAACGGCTGTTCTCTCTCCAGCCATCAGCATGGCGATGGTCGTAAAACACATAGAAATGATCTTTCTTGCCTTCACCACCAATGGCGTTGAACGTATTTACCATCCCAAAGCTTCCCACCGTATTCTGCGTCTCAAATTGGAACTTCTTATTTATCTCGCTACCGTTGCGAATAATGTAATTAAGAGTACCGCCAAGCCCGGGTCCGTATTGCAATGAGCCGGCCCCTTTAATAATCTGCAGCCGTTGAACAGCCTGCAGCGGTGGATTATAATAGGCTTCCGGGTATCCGAAAGGATCGGCCGAAATATCATATCCGTTTTGTCTTACGTTAAAATCCCAGCTACGGTTAGGACTAAGGCCTCTTGTTGAAATACCGATTTGTATACCACTACCATCGCTTTCCCATACATGTATGCCAGGCACCTTGGCCATCACCTGCCGCATATTGTTGGTTACAATGTTGCCCTGTACATTGTCAAGTACTACAAGTGCATTCTTTTTTCCAGCGAATATGTGTGTACCTACTATCTCCGGTAATTGGTGAATATCTTGGCGGGTATTTCGCCCTACAACAGTTATATCTGAAAGGTACTCTTTGGCCGTCAGCGTGTCATTGCCTGTACGCGGCACCTGGGAAATTGCTTCTGCCTGTATTGTAAAAGCCGCCACTAACATTAATACTAACTTCTTCATCTGGGTTTTTAATTACGACCGCAAAAGTCAGCTAGTAGCGACGGTTGCATTTATATAAACGGGAAAACCAATTTACGCAATGCGGAAAAACCTTCTTCCCTCATCGCTATAAGATAATCTCAATATTCAACTTACTCATAACCAAACACAAGTCTACAGAACCTTTCTCAGGATCATTTTTGGAATCAGTCTTGGCTTAATGCTACGTATTACTTTGGCGCCGAATATACAGTCTTGCCATTAATATATGTGGCCAATACTTTGGTTGACAGCACCTCTCGCGGGTGCACCTTCATAAGGTCTTTGTCAAGGATTACAAAATTGGCTTTCTTCCCTTTTTCAAGGCTTCCAACCTCTTCTTCTAAAAAGCAGGAACGGGCAGCCCAGATAGTCATCCCCCGTAAAGCTTCCTCACGGGTCAAAGCGTTCTCCGGCTGAAAACCGGTGGCAGGATATCCGGCCGCATCCTGGCGAAAAACAGCAGCCAGGAAGGTTTTGAAAGGACTGATATCTTCCACAGGAAAATCTGTACCGAGGGGCAGCCAGCCGTTTTGTTGCAAAAGCTGTTTGTAGGCATAGGCATTCTTAATCCTTTGTGGTCCTAAACGCTTTTCTGCCCAATACATATCAGAGGTTGCATGGGTCGGCTGTACCGAGGGAATAATTGACGCCTCCCTAAATGTAGAAAAGTCATTAACATCTACCACCTGCGCATGCTCAATACGCCAGCGCTTATCATTAGCGGCCAACAATGCTTCTTTATAAATCGAAAGAATCACCCGGTTAGCTGAGTCGCCTATCGCATGCGTACATAATTGGTAATCCGTATGAATAACGGCTTTGGCGAGGGAATCGAAGTAATTCCGGTCTTTCAATAAAAATCCTGTCCAGGATGGTTCATCTGTATAAGGATGCATCAGGCATGCGCCGCGGCTCCCTAGTGCGCCATCAGAATAAACCTTTATTCCCTTAACAAATAACAAATCAGTCTTGTAAGGCGCCTTCTTTAAATATCTTTTATAATTCTCCGGGTCATCACTCATCATTACGTATAGTGGCATCTTTATCACGCCTTCTTTTTGAAGAACATCAATCATCTCAATGTCATTATACATCAGCCCGCAGTCAGCTATCGTAGTCAATCCCTGCTTAAAACAATTGTTTTGCGCTTCTACTAACCACTTGGCATAGGTTTCCTTATTGGCCACCGGCAGTTTCGAGGATACCCGGTCCACAGCATTATCAATCAGCAACCCGGTAAGCTTGCCCTCCTTGGTTTCTACGGTTCCTCCTATTAGCAGATCACCTGCTTTAACGCCTGCCAACTGCAGTGCTTTTTCATTGGCTATCGCCGCATGCCCGTCCACACGCGTAACGAGTACAGGTTTATGTGGAAAGTATTGGTTTAGTTGGCTATTGTTTGGAAACTCTTTAGTTTCCCAGACATTCTGATCCCAGCCCCTGCCGGTTATCCATTCTTCTGCCGGATGCTCATCCGCAAACTTCCTAATTCGGTCTACCGCTTCCTCCCAACTTTTCGCTCCGTAAAGGTTCACCTGGAACAGGGATTGTCCATATGCTTTAAAGTGTGCATGGGCATCTATCAGCCCTGGATAAATGAATGCACCCCCGGCATCAATTTTCTCCTTCGCATCATACCAATCCAGTAAATCTTTCTTTGATCCCACGTGCACAATCTTACCATCCCTTACCACCATGGCATCAGCGGTAGAAAAGATATTGTCAACTGTGTAAATCGTTGCGTTATAAATAATGAAATCTACATCTTCCTCACGGCAGGAGGAGAAGAATAACACTACAATAAATGCCAGGTATTTCATAAAAACTGGTGCAAACTTAAACTAACTGCCTGCCATAGCCTAGAAATGAGATTTATATGACACAACAGGCTCCGCACATTGATTCCAATCATATCCTGCTACGGCGTTGCCTGTTAGTTTTGCCCTCATGGACATTGAGCTTGCACTTCTAGAGAAATACAATGTACCTGTGCCCAGGTACACCAGTTATCCTACAGTGCCTTTTTGGAAAGAAGAAATAGATATTCCCGCATGGAAAAACAACTTCCTGCGCCAATTTCAACAAAACAATAAAAAGGAGGGCATCAGCCTATACCTGCACCTTCCTTTTTGCGAAGCGCTTTGTACCTACTGCGGTTGTAACAAAAAAATCACCACTAACCATTCTGTTGAAGAAGAATACATTGCCATGATCCTAAAAGAGTGGCAGATGTACCTGCAGTTAATGGGCGGTGAAAAACCAATTGTTCGTGAACTTCACCTTGGTGGTGGCACACCTACTTTCTTTTCCCCTGCTAACCTTAAAATATTAATTGAGGGCATACTGGAACATGTAAATGTTCATAAAGAACATGAGTTCAGCCTCGAAGGTCACCCCAACAATACCACGCGAGAGCATCTCCAAACATTATACAATCTTGGCTTTAGGCGGGTAAGTTACGGTGTACAGGATAATGACCCGGAAGTTCAACGCATCATCAATCGCATTCAACCTTTCTCCAATGTTGTAATGGCTACGCAACTGGCGAGGGAGATCGGTTATACATCCGTCAACTTCGACCTCATTTACGGGCTACCAAAACAAACATTGGAAAGCATAAAATGCACCGTTACTGAAACCATCAGCTTAAAACCTGACCGCATTGCATTTTATTGCTATGCCCACGTTCCGTGGACGAGCAAAGGGCAGCGCCTTTTTGATACGCAGGATCTGCCTCCTGCCAACCTGAAACTGCAGCTATACCAGCTTGCCAAACACATGTTCCTTGAAAACGGCTATGCTGATATCGGCATGGACCACTTCGCTCTGCCGTCCGACCAACTCTATCAATGCCGCGAACAGGGTAAATTGCATAGGAACTTTATGGGCTATACCACCCAACCCACAAAGATGCTCATCGGGCTGGGAGTATCAAGCATTAGCGATACAGGAAATGCTTATGCTCAAAACGAAAAGAAGCTGCAGCATTATTACGACAAGATTAATGCTGGCGAATTAGCTGTTGTCAAAAGCTGTTTCCTTACTGCTGAAGATGAACTGTTTAAACAACATATACTCAACATCAGTTGCCGCGGAGTCACCAACTTTCAACATCAAAACCTTTCTCTGTTAGAAACCTATACTTCCCCTAAGCTCAAGGTACTGGAACAGGATGGTCTTATTGAGTTGGATAACGAGAGTGTAAAGCTCACCTCAAAGGGCCACCATTTTCTTAGGAATGTTTGCAGTGCATTCGACCTCCACCTCCTCAGGGCTTCTGAAAAACAGGAAGTAAACCAATTCAGTAAAGCCATTTAATCTATAGTACCTCCGTTAGCACCTTTAGGCTACGGAGTTCGGGCAAGGATGGGATGTGCAGCTTTAAAAAACCATGATATGCAAGTAGCAAACTATGCCTTGCCTGTTTGTTCAACTGTATGTTGCCTTCCGTTTCGGTAGCAGCATGCCTTGCAATCATAGCTGTTATTTCAGCTTCTTTTTGCGCTAAGTAAGCTCCATGCGACGGCTGGATGCTGGTAAATGCGCCTTCCTGCAAATCAAGCACCGGGGTTTTTTCGCTATAACTTCCCTGGATTCTAAATCCCAGGTGTGCGGCAAGTTGCAGGCAAAAAGAGAGTGGCAGGTTTGCCGCAACGTCCGCAGGCGACTCATCCACTTCAATCAGTGTTTGCTCCAGCCATTCATACAGGTCGGGGTTGGCTTCAGGTTCCTGCATGCTGCCGCTAAACACTTCGATTATGAACGTTGCAATTGCATTCTTTACCACGTCAAAAAATACCGACTGGTATAAATAGGCCCAGCTATATTCCTTAACAAACTGCAGGTTTTTGAGTTCATTGTTATAAACCACCATATTCAATATGGCAGCCGGCTGAAAATAAACTGCCTTCGATGCACCCTTTTTCTGAGCTTGCCTTATGCCTTTTATTATGTAACTCTGTACACCAAACAATTCAGTGTACACTTTAATAATCACACTCGTTTCACCGTAGTTTACGGTGCGTAAAACAATTCCCTTTGTATGATGGGTCCTCAAGCAGGGTAAAACTACCTCAAAAACAGGCAACTATTACCTGGCAATCCATTCTCAATTTTTTGGATAACAAATTGTAGTAGTGTACAATAGGTATGCAGCACATTAAAATTACCATCCCAACCAACGACGCATTCAGGTCGCACCTCATGATAGCGTTTCTGTATATGATTACTTATTTCAACGAACGCCACCGGATGCCGCATTTCGGGATAGAAGATGTCCTAAATCCTGACGATCTGGCTAACCTGAAGGATAAGTTGTTAAACGCACCACACAACAGCAGCATCAAAATTACCCCTGCTGAACTCCAGGTAATCTATGCTTCCGTTCATCTTATGGTGAAACTCCTGGTAAGTGAGCATGACGAAATGATCTTCGACAATTTAATCGCTGAACTACCAGACGACATCTTCCATGAACAGGAAAAGCAAAATGGAAGTTTTACCAATTTCAGGAACAACGTCATCCAGGCTAATATGCACATTATGAAGGACACTGAAGAAAAGTTTCATGATGTACCGGAGTTAGCCGATATCAAAGAGCGCCTGGCCGATATCCACATCCATTAATAGTAACTACACTTTCCCTGCCGCCTTGGCTGGTTTCAGGGTGGGTAAGTGCCAGTGAAACCTCACCGCCAGCACACGAATAACAATCACGGTTGCGGCCGCGGCTACAGCGGTTATGCTATGTTGCACATGCAGGTAGTAACATACAAAATAAACAACGCCCCCGGCAACGCAGGCAAGGGCATAAACATCCTTTCTAAACAAAAGAGGCACTTCATTCAGTAACACATCCCTTATCACGCCGCCCACCGAACCGGTAATAGTTCCCATCACAACACATATCCAAACCGGGAAACCTGCTTCAAAACTTTTACTTATGCCTGCCACGGTAAACAATCCAAGGCCTATGGCATCAAAAAGGAACAGGGTATTGGTCCATTTTATCAGGTTGTCTTTAAAAATAAGGGTAGCAAGTAAGGCAACCCCGGTCACAATAAAGTATTTCGGATCTTCCATCCAAAATGCGGGCAGGTCTAGCAAAAGATCGCGCAGGGTCCCTCCTCCTATCGCTGTTACTAATCCAATGATATAAGCACCAAACCAGTCTATCTGCTTGCGCGAAGCCAGCCTGATTCCGCTGATCGAAAACGATAGCGTACCTAAAAGTTCGATTAATATGATAAAGTTGAAGTCCAAATGATGCTGTAACGGGCTTTTGCCGCCCGATTGTTAAATACTGCTGCAAATAACCGTTTTTATCGTTTAACAGGGGGCAGATTAAAAACCCCTTTAACTATTCTAAAGCATTTTTTGCCGCACCTTTGCACAAAATATTAAATCCACCATGAAGAATTGTGTTATATCCGTTGGAAGTCAGTTTCCGAACTTCAAGAAAAAAGCTGTTGTTTCAATCGAGAAAGGCAAAGAATTCACCGAAATTTCAAACGAAATCGCTTCTGCAGAAGGTAAGTGGATGGTAATGTTCTGGTGGCCTAAAGACTTCACTTTTGTTTGCCCTACAGAAATTGCTGAGTTCAATAAAAAGAATAGTGATTTTGATGACAGGGATGCGGTTTTAATTGGCGCTTCTACCGACTCAGAATTCGTTCACGTTGCATGGAGAAGAGATCACGCAGATTTGAAAGATCTTAAATTCCCTATGCTGGCAGATACATCCAAGAGCCTGGCTGAAGAACTGGGAATTCTTAGCGAAGATGAAAAAGTGGCTTATCGCGCTACATTTATCGTAGACCCACAGGGTATTGTAAGATGGGTTAGCGTGTATGATCTGAACGTAGGCCGCAACGTGCAGGAAGTGTTGAGGGTTTTGGATGCTTTGCAAACGGATGAGCTTTGTCCTTGCAACTGGAAGTCTGGCGAAACTACGCTTACCAAGCAGTTGAACGCAGAGATGAACTAAACAGCCTTATTACAAGCTAATAAATTACACTCCCATGAGTGAAACTTTGATACAGAACGAAACGTTTACCAACTTGCTGAACGACCTTCAGCTTCCCGGCTACCAGCCCGGCAGCAATGCCCAGGGATTATTGCAGGTAAACGCCCGCTTTTTGAAAGACCTGAAGATAAACGTGGGCAACGTTATCAATAACACGCAACACCTCAATAAAAAAGAAGCGTTGCTACTTGCTCTTGCTGTGGCCGTAAACGAAAAGTTTCAGCCGCTAAAGGAGTCATTTACTAAAATGGCAAAGGAAGAAGGCGCCAGTGAGGAAGAGATTGCTGAAATAATCGCACTCACTTCACTTATGAACACAAACAACGTGTTCTATCGTTTCCGCCATTTTATAAAGAAGGACTTTTACCAGAACCAGCCGGCGGGCATAAAAATGTCCATTATGCTGAATCCTGTTTTAGGTAAAGAGTTCTTTGAACTGGCAAGTATTGCCATCTCTGCACTCAATGGCTGCGAACAATGTGTTACCAGCCACGAGCAATCGGTGTTGCAACATGGCAGCAGCGAAAGCAGGGTTTTTGAAGCTGTAAAACTTACCGCCGTAATACGCGGGTTGATAGTGGTTTTATCTTAGATGAAGGGTTGAAATGAAAAGACCGGCCTGTTTACAGCGCCGGTTTTTTTTATGCCATACCGGGCAGGCTTAAAAGGTCTAAGGATGAACAAGATGGCTATAATAGCTTTAGGGCACACCACTAAAATGGCTGCACAGCTACAGCTATCCACTCCTTTCTTCTTATATCTCCATCCTCATTTGAGGTACTTATTTCTGTGGCTCGTAACGCAATCTTTTTAAAGCCATTATTATCTGTACAAGATAAACTGGCGTTTGTGCGGGGGTAAGTGAATGGCAAGGGCGAAAGATAAAGGTTGAACTTGTTGGATGTGGTCATATTATACCCGGTTATGTTTACTTCGCTTATACTCACCCCCCCTTGCATTAATGCACTTATACCCAAGGATATTCAAAGTATCCTTCTCATTCAATGAAGTGTCATGTAGACTTTCGGGAAAACCCTCTTTATTATCTGAAGGTACTTCCCGCTCAAATTCAGGGTGCACAACCTTAAACTTGTTTTCATACAAGTAATCAACCATATAGCCGCCCTTATCATCAGTGCCGTTGATAATTGTAGAGTCTGTGTAAACCTTAGTTACCAGCATGGTCACTTCTTCTTTATCGTTGAGATAGCTTGTGAGGCGGTAGGTGATTTTACCGCGGAAGTTGTTTTGCTGACCGTAACAGTAGTTACTACATATCAATAGGAGAATGTACACCGAAGCAGACAACACTGTTCTAAACGAATGAAATAACCTCATGACCTCCCTGTTTAATCTTCCTTTAGTAAATATCAGCCATTTCTTCCCTTTCTATTCTTTCCTTCACCTTTTTCCAGGCAGGCGTGCCTTTAAGACAACAAGCCTCCAGCGTATGATACATTTGTTTAAACCGCGACATAGGAATGGCCAGCGACAGCACATTGCGGTCTACCCGCGGACGAACAGAAGGATCAAACAATCCTAAGAATGTTTGATTGCCTCCTCTAAGATGCTCAACCAGCGTTTTAGCTACCATAGAACTACAGCCGGAACCGAAAGGAACGGTTACTGCAGCAGGATCATCGGTATCATACATCACCCACGAAACAAGTCCGGCCAGCACATCGGGGGTGGCAAAAAATATAAGACCTACGCAAGCGTCCAGGTCTTCTACCTTATCAATGCTCACGAAGTTGATGTACTTGCCGCGCATATCCGGCATCTCAAGATCATCTATGAAGCGGGTAACCATCTCCGGCGATTGTTTATAGCATTCTTTGATGGACACAAAGTCTTTAATGTGGGGCAGTGGCTCGCTAAATCCGGTATAAACACGCCCTCCACCGCAGCTTATCGTTTCTGCACCAAAGCTGATGAGTTTACCCTTGCGCGCCGCGTTTAAATCCTTTATGAAGCAATGTTCAGTTTTATTGCAGTTGCCAACGGGTTTGTCCGAATACCAGAAAACGATGGGTAGCTCGTACTTGCCGAAAGCTTTTTTATAGTTTCTGATGAAATGCTCTTTATTCATAAGGAGTGCTGTTTAGGGCTTTACAAAGCTCCTGCAGTTAGCCCACCTAACACGTGATATTTCTCAGGTAACTGAAGCTTTCTTCACACAGGGTTATTGGATGCTTGACGAGAGGTAATGTAAAGTTTACCTGTAGAACATCTATACATCAGTTGCAGATGAAGCGGAGGTTATAGAACGGTAAGCTGGTAAACACATGAGGATCATATGAGGATAACATGACTTCCCTTACGTATCTCTAAGCCTACGCTTAACCCAGTCCCAGGCATCTCTTAGCCTCATCTTTACCACCCCCTATATACATCTCTGGTATATCAGTAGGGCATCCGGCATACTACGGTCGCTTTGGTAGCGCTATTACTGCGCTTTCATTACGCTTTTACTGCGCTTTAACTACGGAGTCACCCCCCCCTTTTTTTTGGATAAAATACAGGGCCGGGGAGAAGGTCAGGTACCGGTGGGTATCTGGTGGTAAAGGCAGGTTAGTTTGGATAGAACTTTCGGGTAGGTGAATTAAAAAACCGGGCAGCGCCCGGTTCTTCATATTTTAGATTACTCTCAACTAATCGTCTCTTCTTCCCAGGAATATCATAATATATTGTACCAGGGTAGCAACTGACGCAAGCGCGGCAACCACATAGGTCATAGCTGCCCATTTTAAGGCGTCTTTGGCTTCATCATGCTCCTTGCGGGCAGTAAGGCCTGAGTTATTTAACCATGCAAGGGCACGGTTACTCGCGTCAAATTCCACGGGTAACGTAATGAGAGAGAATATAGTAGTTGCAGCAAATAAGATAATTCCTATCAATAACAGTGAAGGAAAGGCATTGATCATTAAAATTCCCGCCAGCAGTATCCACTGAACAATAGAGCTGCTAAACTGCACGATCGGTACTAACCTGCTCCTGAGCATCAACCAGCTATAAGCCGTAGCATGCTGCACCGCGTGGCCACACTCGTGGGCAGCAATACCGGCAGCGGCTATGCTCGCCCCGCTATACACCTCCGGTGACAGGTTTACGGTCTTATTCATGGGATTGTAGTGGTCGGTAAGGAAACCATCAACAGATATTACCTTTACATCATATATCCCATTGTCCCTCAACATCTTCTCTGCTATTTCCTTGCCTGTATAGCCACTGGAAAGGGGGTGTTGGCTATAGCGTGCAAACTTGCGCTTCAGCGTGGCCGAAACCAGCATACTGATGCCTAAAAACACTAACGAAACGATTAAAATAGATGGTGTCATGATGATTTTCCTCTTTCAATTAAAGCAGCAAATTAGCCACCATATGATAAAACACTGATAAACTGACTGTTAAACTTCGTTAATGCGCCAATCTGTCAAATAGACATTCAGCCTTTAGTCAAGTTGTCAGCTTAAATGATTATATTTCAAGCCGTTAAAGTTATTAACAAGCCTAAAATTTATTTTGCGATCTGCCCCTAATTAGTAATTTAGTGGCTGAATTTAATGGGTTAGTAAGTGAAAGGTCGGCAGTTCTGCCGGCCTTTTGCTCTTTTATACACCAGCCCTTTTTCTCATCCTTATTTTCTATTGAACGCTTCTACCTTTATACCCTGATGAGTAAAATTAAGACTGCTTTCTTCTGTAACAATTGCGGCTATGAAAGTACAAAATGGATCGGAAAATGTCCTTCCTGTTCGCAGTGGAATACGTTTGTTGAAGAAGTGATTTCTAAAAACGGTGGTAAGGAAGACGTGAGTTGGAACGAAGAAAAATCTGCCCGCCTCACCAAAGCCATCCTGATAGATGAAGTGAAGGCAAATGATGAAGAACGTATCACAACTACTGACGATGAGTTGAACCGTGTACTCGGTGGCGGCATTGTTCCGGGCAGCCTCGTTCTGGTAGCAGGCGAACCGGGCATTGGTAAAAGCACCTTGTTCTTACAAAATGGATTACGCCTCGTTAACAAGACCGTGCTTTATATAAGCGGTGAAGAAAGCGAACAGCAAATTAAACTCAGGGCCGACAGGCTGGGTAGCAGCAACCCTCATTTTTATCTCCTCACCGAAACGCGCACCAACAGCATCTTCAATGAAATCAAAAAATTAAGGCCGGATGTTGTGATTGTAGACTCTGTGCAAACACTCGAAAGCGACCTCATAGAGTCTTCTGCCGGTAGCATTTCCCAGATCAGGGAGTGCGCAGGTGAGTTTCAGAAGTATGCTAAAGAGAGCGGCACTCCTGTTTTCCTCATAGGCCATATTACAAAGGACGGCACGATTGCCGGGCCCAAGATTCTTGAACACATGGTTGATACCGTGTTGCAGTTCGAGGGCGACAGGCACTATACCTATCGCATTCTGCGTACACTTAAAAACAGGTTTGGCAGCACTTCAGAGTTGGGTATCTACGAAATGCAGGCCGATGGCATGCGCCCGGTTACCAACCCTTCCGAAATACTCATCACCCAAAGAAAAGACGCACTCAGCGGCACTGCTATAGCCGCCACTATGGAAGGCATGCGCCCCTTGCTCATAGAGGTGCAGGCGCTTGTTGCACAAAGCGTTTACGGTACGCCCCAACGCACCGTGTCAGGCTTCGACTTAAGAAGGTTACAACTGCTGCTCGCCGTTTTGGAAAAGCGGGGAGGCTTCCACTATGGAATGAAGGATGTGTTTATTAATATCGCCGGTGGCATCAAAGTAGAAGACCCCTCTCTCGACCTCGCAATTGTAAGCGCCCTGCTATCCAGCTACGAAGACGTGGTGCTGCCTTCAAAGGTTTGCTTCGCAGGCGAGGTAGGCCTCAATGGCGAGATAAGGGCTGTTAACCGAATTGAACAACGTATAGCAGAAGCTGAAAAGCTCGGCTTTGAAAAGATCTTTATTTCAGGCTACAATAAAAAGGCTTTCCAACACAAGCGATTCAAAATTGAAATAGCTTTAGTGTCTAAAGTAGAAGAAGTTTACAAGGCGCTATTCTGAAAATAAAAAATCTCCAGCATGCTGACTGCCGTAAAGAACTATGCTGACGGGCTTTTCCACCTTTTCTTTCCACACCATTGCATTGGCTGTGCAGCTCCCCTTCCCAAACAACATTTGCTATGTGCCCCCTGCCTGGCTTCCCTGCCGCATACAAACCTGTTTTCGGTTGCCGGCAACCCGCTGGAACGGCAGTTTTATGGCCGTGTAGAGCTGGCAAATGCAGGCGCCGCATTTTATTTCACTAAGCATTCTACCATGCAGCAATTGTTCTTTGCATTGAAGTATAAAGGTGTGAAAGAGGTGGGTGAGTTTCTGGGCATCGAAATTGCCAAAGAGATAAGCAAAAGTCCTTTGTACAGGGATGTGGACTTAATAGTGCCGCTACCCTTAAATATACGCAAGGAAAGGATTAGAGGCTATAACCAGGCGGAACTAATCGCCCGCAGTCTTGCCCGGCAGTTAGGCATCCCCATGCAAACCCACGCTATAGAACGTACCACCTTCACTAAGACCCAAACACATAAAGACCGGTTACACAGGTGGCAAACAATGGAGCGGGTCTTCGTCGTTAAAAATGCCGATGCTCTCGCCAACAAACACATCCTTCTCATAGACGATATCGTTACAACAGGGGCTACGCTCGAAAGCTGTGCTCTCGCCATAAAAGCGGTAGAGGGCACTACGGTAAGTTTAGCTTGTGCAGCATGGACGGTATGATGGTTGAATATTCTCTATTTTTGAAAGCAATGAGGACTTCGTTTGTCTATACTTTCCTGGTGCTTATCTTTTGCAATATGGTCGCTTGTAAAAAAACGGGCTTCAATACCGATCCCAATGCCAGCGTAACTTTCTCTACCGATGAGTTGAACTTCGATACGGTATTCACTTCGGTCGGCTCCGTAACGCAATCATTCAAAATATTCAACAACAACGATCAAAAGCTTAGGTTAGATGAGATAAAGTTGATGGGCGTAAACTCTTCCTTCAAAATAAACGTCGACGGTCTGCCGGGCACCACCTTCCACCAGGTGGAGATAGAACCCGAAGACAGCATCTATGTATTTGTGTCTGTTAATGTACCTCCCGACGCAAACCCTTCCAGTTTCGAGATAAAGGATAGTATACAGGTGAGGTACAATGGCCGCATGAGGCAGGTTAACCTTACAGCACAAGCGCAAAATGCCAGGTTCCTAAGAAATGTTCTGGTTACTACTGACACTACATGGACAGCAGACTTGCCCATCGTCATCTTTGGACAGCTCACAGTACAGGAGTCTGCCACCCTTACCATCCTTCCCGGATCCCGCATTTTCTGCCATGCCGATGCCCCGTTGATTGTAGATGGAAACATCCAGGCCAATGGAACGCTTAACCAAAAGATTATCTTCCGTGGCGACAGGCTCGACGAGCCTTATAAAAACTTTCCTGCCGGCTGGCCAGGGTTTGTATTCAACTCGCTAAGCCTTGGCAACAGTTTGGTTCATTGCGAAATCCGGAATGCTTACCAGGCTATTACAGCCGCTCCCGTTAGCGAGGTTTTCCTGGATAAATGCATTATCGATAATGCTTACGACGCAGGCATTATTGCCAGCAATGCTTTTATCACGGCCGAAAATACGCTCATCACAAACTGTGGTAGTAATGTGGTGCTCTTAGGCGGAGGAGGATACAGCTTTACGCATTGTACCCTGGCAAGCTTTGGCAACCTCTATATTCAGCACAAAAAACCTGTGCTTACCATCAGCAATTTCATCAGCGGGCAGCAACCCAATAACCTCACCTGCAACTTTACGAATAATATTATGTGGGGCGAAGGCGGTGTGGTGGATAATGAAATAGTCGTGCAGCGCCATTCTAATACCACCGGCAACTTTACCGTCTCCTTCGACGGGCTGCTTTATAAAAACAAAACCGCTTTGGCGGGTCCGGGCATAACCCTCGCCGGCAACATCCTGCTTTCGCAAAACCCGCAGTTTGACACCATTGATGTTTCTAAAAACAGGTACCGCTTTAACCTCGCTGCCACATCCCCCGCTATTGACAAGGGAAAGCCTACTCCTGTGATAAACGATATTGACGACCATTTACGGGATAATAACCCCGACCTCGGTTGTTATGAGTTTAAGCCTTAGTATATTTGGAAAAATAGCCTGGCTATGAAAGCTTTTATCGTTCTGTTACTTTCAATGCTTACCATTATGAACCACACCGACGCACAAAACATCTACGGTTACAAAGTAAAAGCACTGGATGGCTCTGAAATAGATTTCAGCAGCTTTAAGGGCAAGAAGATATTGATAGTAAACACGGCATCTAAATGTGGCTATACACCTCAGTACGCCGACCTTGAGAAGCTGTACAAAATGCACAAGGATAAGTTGGTCATCATAGGGTTTCCCGCAAATAACTTCGGCGAACAGGAACCCGGCAGCAACGAAGAAATAAAGGACTTCTGCCAACGGAACTATGGAGTTAGTTTTCCCATGGCTGCTAAAGTGAGTGTAAAAGGGGATGATATTCACCCCCTGTTTAAATACCTTGTAAACGAAGCTTCCAAAAAAGGTGAGACTGATCCTATCAAATGGAACTTCACTAAGTTCCTCCTGGATGAAAACGGTCGGTTAGTCTCAGTTTTCGCTCATAAAGTAAGCCCGATGAGCGAGGAAGTAACACGGATGCTCGAAACTGAGCAGGGAAAGCAAATCAGCTTCTAATTCACCACCTGCAATACCTGTATGCTGTGCTGCTTGGAAGGCGGATTGTCCCACAAAGTACAGATAGCACCCCCTGATGGTGGCTGGTTGAGTACTTTAAAATAGAATACATCTCCTTCATTTACACCCATCTGCCTGAAATCGTAAAGGTTGGCTACACCAAACGCATGCTGGTAAACCGGATCGTTGGTATACCGCTGCCAGGTTACACCAAGATCCTGGAACTGCGGATCCAGCACCTGGATAATTGAGCTGGCACAACTACTATACACATACTTGCCTTTTATCATCTGCGGCGCAGCATTCTTTTTACTGCACCCGGCAAATATGAACACAGAGGCTAACATCAAAATAGCTATTCGTTTCATTTTACTTGCTTTATTAATTTGACGCCTCCCAGGTATGCATCGTTGCACAGGTGGTGGAAATCTTTTGCCGCCTGCCATACGCAAAGGTCGGCCTAAAAACCCGTAGCTAACTATCTTCGCCCTATGCGGTTTGCAGAAGTGATAGGTCAGCAGGAAACAAAACACCACCTTGTTCAAATGGTGCAGCAAAACAGGCTTAGCCATGCTTTGCTTTTTCTTACAAAGGAAGGCGCCGGTGGCCTGCCCCTGGCACTCGCATTTGCGCAATACGTCACTTGCGAAAAGGTTCAGCGTAAGAACAGCGCTGAAGCTGCTCCCTCACTGTTTGGCTTTGATGAGCCAGCCGTGGAACAGCCGGCACTAGACGATGCCTGCGGCGAATGTTCTTCCTGCCTCAAGGCCAAAGCACATATTCATCCGGACATCCATTATGCTTACCCTGTTATCCCCCGCAAATCGGGCGATAAGCCTAAAAGCACCGATTATATCACCGAATGGCGGGAGTTTGCCGGCAGCTATCCTTACGGCAATGTGTTCGACTGGCTACAGTTCATCGGCGCCGAAAACAAACAGGGCAACATCACTTCCGACGAATGTGGCGATATACTCAGGAAACTGAGCCTCAAAAGTTTTGAAAGCGAGGTAAAGGTGTTGGTGATGTGGATGCCCGAATACCTTGGCAACGAAGGCAACAAGCTGCTGAAACTCATAGAGGAGCCTCCGCAAAACACGCTCTTCATCCTTGTGGCAGAAAGCGAGGAGAAGATGCTGCAAACCATTCTAAGCCGCTGCCAGCTTGTTAAGATCCCCGCGCTCGAACCGGGCGACATCACCCAAAGGCTCATCAGTCGTTCCAACCTTGAGCCCGAAAAAGCAGCCAGGGTAGCTATGCTGGCAGGCGGCAACTTTAGGGAAGCACTCCAATTACTGCAACATGCCGATGAAGACTGGCAGTCGCTGCTTGGCGATTGGCTCAATGCCATCTTAAGGAAGGGACCCGCCGTGCAGGTAAAGTGGATAGAAGATATGGCCAAGCTGGGCCGCGAAAAGCAGAAGCAGTTTCTTCAATACTTTAACCACATGCTGCGCCAGGGTATTATGCTGAGAGTGCTTGGCGACAGGTCGGTCATGAGCGACGAGGATAGGGTATTTGCTGCCCGCCTCAACAAAGTAGCCTCGGTAAGCCAGCAGGAAGCCATCATACAGGAGCTGGACAATGCCACCTACTACATTGAGCGGAATGCTAACCCCAAGATGCTGTTCCATGCGCTCACTATCAAATTGCTGCATATTATTACCAACAAAACATTAATTTTGACTGAGTAGCACTATTACTGTGCTGTGTGGAACATCGGCTGAAAGTGCATGAATGAGACTTGCCTTCACAGGCAATCTAGATAAATAGAAGCAACACCCGTTATACATGAAATATTGCGCATCATATAGTAGCTTCCGTAACATACCTACCTCATAAATGCCCTCGCGCGCATGACGCGCCTGCCTCAGCCTTCGTTTCCATTATTGTTTAACTTACAGGATATTGATATAATATATGGGATGTAGTTCTTGTGGAACAGGTAAACCCAACGGATGTAAGAGTAATGGAGGATGCAGCACCGGAAGCTGCAACCGGATGAATGTACACGACTGGCTGATGAACCTCCCCTTCAGCGACCCTGAAAGCAATTGCAAGGTAATTGAGGTAAGCTTCAACCAGGGTAGCCGCAAGGAGTTTTATAGAAATGCCACTTTACAGTACTTCGAAAAAGGAGAATACATCACAGTAGAAGGTGTAGGCGGTTTCGATGTGGGTGAAGTAAGCCTTACCGGCGAACTTGTAAGGCTGCAATTGAAGAAAAAAGGGGTGGATGAATTCAACCCCGAAATAAAAAAGGTCTTAAGGCGCAGCACGGATAAGGATGTAGAGATGTTCAAGCATCACAAAGCCCGGCAAAAGGAAGCCGTGATGCGCAGCCGTGCCATCATCAAACAACTCAACCTTAACATGAAGCTTACCGAGGTAGAAATACAGGCCGATGGTAAGAAAGCCACCTTCTTCTACACAGCCGACGATAGGGTAGACTTCAGGGAACTGATTAAAATCCTCGCCGGCGATTTCAAGGTTAAGGTAGAAATGCGGCAGATTGGCATCAGGCAGGAAGCAGGCAAAGTTGGCGGCATTGGTAGCTGTGGCAGGGAACTTTGTTGCTCTACCTGGCTCACCGACTTCAGCAGCGTAACCACCACCGCGGCACGATACCAGAACCTTAGCATCAACCAAACCAAGTTAAGCGGCCAGTGTGGAAGGCTGAAATGCTGCCTCAACTACGAGCTTGACACCTACCTTGATGCCTTACAGGGCTTCCCGGATAATGCGGATAGCCTGCAAACCACAAGGGGCATTGCAACGCTTATTAAGAAAGACATCTTTAAGAATCTCATGTGGTATATTCTGCCTGATAGCAGTAAACAATACCCGCTTACAATAAAACGAGTAAAGGAAATTAAGGCGCTGAACGCCAAAGGCGAGCGTGTTCAGGAACTGCAACCTATCGACCTCGCAGCATCCGCAAAAGAAGTGGAAGCAGCGTTTGTAGATGTGGTAGGCCATTTTAGCGTGAAGTCGCTCGATAAGAAACAGAAGGAAAAAGACGCTGAGAGAAGAAGAAACCAGCAAAGGCAACAAGGGCCGAGGCAGCAGGGCGGTGCTTCACAACCCAACAGGGGCAACAGGGCAGGCGGGCCGGGACAACCCCCTCAACTGCCACCGCCAGGCGGCAGACAGCAGCCGCAGCAAGGGCAAGGTCCGCAACAACCACAGGGCGGAAGAAACCCACAGCAACAAGGTGGTCAGCGCCCTGCTCAGCAGCAGGGTCCGCAAAGGCCCCCGCAAGGCCAGCGCCCGCAGTCGCAAGGGCCTCGTCCACCGCAACCACAGGCTGGTCAGCAAGCGCAGCAGCAAGGCGGTAACAGGCCACAGCAACCCAACCAGCGCCCGCCACAACAACGGCAAGACAGGCCACAAATAACCAGAGGTCCACGAC
>JAEZDR010000150.1 GCA_023433265.1 Bacteroidota bacterium
CAACTTAAGTATCGACAGTGCGGTGATGGATTTACCTGAACCGGACTCCCCTACTAAAGCATGCAACTCTCCCGGTTTTATTTCCAGGTGCAGGTTATCAACCGCCGAAACGGAGTCCTCCTTAGAAGAGAACCTGACTGTAAGACCCTTTATTGATAGTACGGGTTGCATGAATAAGTAAAAGCCTGTTACTCAAATGTAATACTAATGAATGGTGGTGATACCGTTCAAATTAGCTATGTTTATCAAACAGAAAAAACAACTGCTATGTTGGCTATCGAAACCCGGAATCTGAGCTATGCATTTAAGTTCGGCAGAAAAGTGGTAGATAATGTATCACTACAAGTACCGCAAGGCAGCGTGTATGGTTTTCTCGGCCCCAATGGCGCGGGCAAGACAACCACTATGCGTTTGCTTACCGGCTTACTACAAACAGGCGAAGACAATATTTTTCTCAATGGAAAAAGCCTGGTAAAAGAGGCCCCCTACATTTTTAAAGACATCGGCACATTAATAGAAACACCTTCCTTATATCTTCATTTAAATGCCAGGGAAAATCTGAAGGTGATAACTACCTTGAGAAACCTGCCTGCAAGTAATATCGATAAGATGTTGAGGATTGTCGGGCTGGAGAAGAACGCTTCAAGAACGGTTAAAGAATATTCTTTAGGTATGAAGCAGCGTCTCGCCATTGCAATGGCCCTGCTTCCTGACCCAAAAATGGTAATGCTTGATGAGCCTGCTAATGGCTTAGACCCGCATGGAATAATTGAAATGCGGGAGCTATTAATAAAGCTTAATAAAGAAGAAGGTAAAACGATATTTGTATCGAGCCACATACTTGCCGAAGTAGAAAAGATGTGTACGCATGTGGCCATTATTCATAAGGGATCGCTCCGCTTCCAGGGCGACATGGAATCGCTAAAGAAAAGCGCAGAACATAGCCGTGCCTTATTTGTAATCGACAACCCGCAGCAATGGAAGCCAGTAATAGAAAGCCAGCTACCCAACCTTGGCTGGAACAACCGGAATGAACTGGTAGCAGCAATCCAAAACCGGCAGGACGTGAGCGAATTAAATGCCCGGCTTGTAAACCTCGGCGTACCCGTTACCAGCATTAATGCAGGTGGTGGATTAGAAGAGTGGTTTATCAACATGACTAAAAACTAATTGACATGATCAGGAACTTTTGGAATTCGTATAAAGCGGAATACATAAAAACTAAGGCATCAGGTTTAAAATGGCTTTGTTTAGGTGCCGCAGCGTTCATTCCCTTGATACAACTGATATTCTTCCTCTCAGTGGGCAAGGAAGAATTTATTGGTGCAAAGGCAGACAACCCCTGGATGACCTTTGTACAGGGATCGTTCAACGGCTTCGCCCCTTTCTTCTTTCCATTGCTATGTGTGTTAATTGCTGTTAGGCTTGCGCAGTTCGAGCATAAGAGCGATACATGGAAGCTAATTGAAACACAGCCTGTGCACAAGTCATCGCTTTACTTTAGCAAGTGGCTAATGGTATTAACCGTAAGCCTTGTTTGCCTTGTCCTGGTTGCAATATTTGCTACAGCTTGTGCTTTCGTGCTGTCTATAACAGATGGGTCGCCTGAGTACAAAACCAGCTCTATTGTTTGGGATGAGGCACTATGGCTCATTATCAAACTGTGGATATCATCATTCGGACTCACCGCAATCCAATACTTCTTGTCTGTACGCATCAGCAATTTTGTTGGTCCTTTCATAATAGGTTTGATTGCAACAATTGCAGGGAGCATCATGAGCGGCTTTGAATCACTGAGTTGGTGGCCTTACTCCGCACCTGCGCTCTCGGTTTCACAATTTAAAAACTTCAAAGGCATTTTACCTTACGAGAAATTAAGTATAGCGTTCATGCTACTGTTCCTTTTCCTAGGGTACATGCTGTTTGTGCACAAGAAGATTAAACTGGCATTCCTGCAACCTGCCACCCGGCTGATACCGCTTGTAGGGCTCCTGGCCGCAGTAACATTTACTTTCTGGTATATCAATAAACCTATTATAGCAGAGAAGTATAATAAAACTGTAATTGCGGGCGAGTTTAAAACGGAAGATTCACTTAAAACCGTTTACCTCCTTGATCCCGTAACCGATGATACCATCCAGTATGCACAATTAAAAAACAACAAATTTTCTATTACAGTCCCGCAAGACCTGCAGCCAACCTATTACCATCTACGGGCAGGCAACGAATTATCAGTCGTATATTTTGGTAAAGGAGACAGTGTATATGTGAGCTATGAGAAAGGTAAGGCAGGGCAAAGAAACCAGGAGATAACCGGCACAAGGATAGCTGAGAACAGCTTTTCAGGATCACGGTACGGCTCCGATAATCTTTGGTTTTTAGAATCTAAAGCATACGAGTACAAACCGAATGCCTTTGCGAGGGCGGTTGTGGAAGAGTGGGAAGATGGCGTGAAAACAATTGATAATTATAAAACAGCAAACAATTATAAGCCTGGTTCTGACTTTACTTTCATGAAGAAGAAGATGCTGGCGCTCAAACTCATGAAACTACTGGATGTGCATTACCCAAAGGTATTTGCTGTTTACTATCCCGGGGATACTTTGAAATATCCTCCTTCCGTGGAAGTAATTCGTAAAGCAGCCGGGGATGTTATAGACCCTGCTTTGATGGCCGAGCCACAATACGTAGACTTCTTAGCAGGATATTTCAGGAGCCGCCCGGAAGTACAAACAGAGGCAGATTACTACAACTACATCGTAACAAGGCTACCCGCAAACAATGTACGGGATCTGCTGCTCCACACTTCACTTACCGAAACCATTAATAAGGTTGGAGACAGCGCAAGAAGATCATTGATATTGGACACATACGGAAGTAAAATAACTTCAAGAAGGTTGCACGCTTCACTGGTGAGTAAGAATGATGTAATCAATAAATTACAAAAAGGAAAACCGGCACCTGCTATTAGTGCGGAAACACTGAACGGTCTCAGTTTTAACCTGGACAACCTAAAGAATAAATATATTGTTATCGATGTGTGGGCTACCTGGTGCGGACCTTGCAAAAAACAAGCTCCTTTTTTTAAAGACCTTGCGGAGCGTTATACAAGCGAGCATGTTGTATTTGTTAGCTTATCAATTGATGAAGATAAGAATGCCTGGAAGGCCGAGACCTATGGTGGTGGCCGGGTACTGCAACTGTGGGCTAAACTGCCAAAAGAAGAATTGCATAAGAACTACAATATTGCTTCTATTCCACGGTTCATGTTGATTGACAACAAAGGAAAGATAGTGAGTGCCAATATGCCACCGCCTTCTGAGCCCGAGTTTGAGAATATTCTGGAGCGGGAAACCGCCTACCTTACAAGAAGTTTCTACTAGTTAGGCGGGTTCTCCCGCCTTTTTCGTTTATCTTACAACAACCTTTTTATGGCAGCTTTCAGGCTTTCGTTTTCAAACGGCTGGGGTATAAATGCATGCGCAAGCGAGTGTTGTTTATCTTCTTCCGGCAAGGTATCAGTTGAGTAAACTATTACGGGTATGTCCTTCCATTTGGGATGAGTGCGGCAATGTCTTGCAAGATCGATGCCTCGCATAAACAAGAGCTTAGCCGACGTCATAATCGCATTTGGCTTGGTAGTATCAAGTATCAGATCCACATCCGCTAGAGACTTTATATAGGCAAAATGCACCAACCTGTAACCCGGGCGGGGAAGCAATTTTCGCGCTGCATCTGCAGTTGCCTCCTCAAAATCAAACATGATGATTGTTTTCATAATTGGTGCGATGCTGTAAAAATAAGGCTGCAAATGCTAACTTAAGGAAGAAGCTGACCGGAATAAGGGTTGCAGGGTTCCAATTAGGCTGCACCCTTGCGCAAGCATGAATATATTTGCCCCGGGCCGGATATTTGTAAAACGTAGCGCCGGCCAATAAACCTGCTTTCAACAGTAGGCCGTTAAACAATAAAATGAAACTAAAGCTGGCTCAACGCATAGCCTTAAAATACTACATTGCCAAATTTCGCATGCTTTCCCTGGTTTCCCCAAGGACGGCTGCCGAGGCCGCTTTTGATCTTTTTTGTACGCCTTATTCAGGCAGGCCAAAAAGGAAGATTCCCCCGGTTTTTGAAAGAGCAGAAAAGTTATGTTTCACGTTCAATACTTTCCAGTTGAAAGGATGGAGATGGAAACCGGAACAGCCCACAGGCAGGAAAATTCTCATTGTGCATGGCTTTGATAGCTGTAGTTATAAGTTTGACAGGTATATAGTCCCTTTCTTGAAACTGGGATTGGAAGTAGTAACCTTTGATGCGCAAGGGCATGGATTAAGTGGCGGAAAGACTATCAACGGCCTTCTTTACGCGCAAAGTATTTTGAAAGCGGAAACTCTTTATGGTCCTTTCCATTGTGTTATGGCGCACTCACTCGGCGGATTGGCAGCAGCATTGGCATTTGAACAGTTGCCTGAGCCAGAGAAAAGGAGCCTGATACTGCTCGCCCCTACCACAGAAACAACAACCGCTATCAACAGTTTCTTCGCGGTGGTAAAGGTTTCAGCCAGGGTACAAAAGGAGTTTGATAGCTTAATTCAGGAGATAGGGCAACAACCTGTTAGCTACTTCTCTTTCAAAAGGATTATTCAACACATAAAAAGTCCCGTGCTTTGGATTCACGACGAGGAAGATAAAGTGTGCCCATTTGAAGACACATTACCCATTCAACAGATGCAGCTTCCACATGTTGAATTCTTTTGCACAAAAGGTTACGGTCACAATGGAATCTATAGGCAGAACAAAGTATTCAAAAAAGTGATGGAGTGGATAGAAGCAGCTCAATTAGAGGCATAGTGACAACGCGCCATTTAAATATATTCATCACATAGTTAAATATAATACGCACAGGTAAAAGCTTTTAGAAAAAACACAGGAGAAAAACCCGTGTTTTCCTTAGCTTTATCTATACTGTCGCTACTTATGAGGTTACTAATCACCTTGCTTCTTCTGCTGCCTTCAATGGTTTTCTCTCAATTCAACATAGATGTTGACGTCACCACATTGACTAAAGAACAGTATCGGGATTCTGCTTCCGTAAGGAAATTAATTGACAGCGTTTTCCAATACAAGCAACATAACCTTACAAACGCTTCTGCTCTTGCTGACTTTTGCATAGAGCAAGCAAGGGAAATTTCAAACCTGTCCCTTGAAGGCGGGGCGCTCAACTTGAAGGCAACTATATACAAGCAAAAAGGCGAAACACAGCAAGCATTATCTACAAACCTGCAAGCTTTAAAGATATTTGAGGCAACAGGCAACAGTTACAGCACGGCAATGGCACTTAACAACATTGCCAGTATCTATACAAGCCTGGGAAAGTGGACGGAAGCAATGCGGTATTTAACAGAAGCGGAACAGCTTGCTATTAAACATGGCCACGAAATGGTGTTATTGTATGTGTATGGCAATCACGTAACCTGTCTTACCCAAATGCAGGATTTTCCGAAAGCCCTGGGTTATGCTTTGAAGGTGGATAGTATTACAGCAAGGAATAAACTGGACGCAGAGCGCGCTAATAACCTGAATACTATTGGAGCAATCCACTTTTACCAAAACAATTTTCCTGCCGCATTGCAGTACTATAACCTTAGCAAAGCTGTTGCAGCTCAGGGGAGAGATTCAGCTACGCTGATGCGGGCAGTCATTAACATAGGCGAGGTGCATGAGACTACCGGCAAAGAAGACCCCCTGCCCTATTATAAACAAGGGTTCGACTTTTTCAAGAGATTGCAGGATCATGTTACCGTACACTATGTAGCCACTAACCTGGTAAACTATTATAGAAAGAAAGGAGACTATGCAAATGCATTGGCATATTATGAAATTGCCGTAAAAGAGGATGCTGTTAATACAAACCTGCAAACAAAAAAGGCTTTAGCCGAATTGGAAACTAAGTATCAAACGGAAAAGAAAGTACAACAGATTGAGATCCTTAACAAGCAATCAGAAATTCAACAACTTTCGATTAATAAACAAAGGACAACAATTGCGGTAATTGTTGTTTTACTAGTATTGGTTGTTGTTTCCGCAGCTTTTATTATCATGAGGCACAGGTACCGGCAGCAAGCTGTCTTGAAAGAAAGAGAGCTAAAGCAACGTAACGAACTAACAGCCGCTGTGCTTGCCGCTGAAGAAACGGAAAGGAAGCGTATAGCAGCGGACCTGCATGATGGAATCGGGCAGCTTTTCTCGGTAGTAAAAATGAACTTAAATGGCCTTTTTGAAAGAACGGCGATAGACAAAACGGAACACAAATTTATGGCCGAACGAACCATGGCACTTGTGGACGAAAGCTGCCGTGAACTTAGAGCTATATCGCATCAAATGATGCCGGACAACAGGGCACAATCAGGTATTGTTGCGGATATTAATAACTTTATAGGCAACATGGACAAAGAGAAACTGTCCGTAGCTTTTGAAGCTGTAGGTTTTACAGAACGCCTCGATTCAAACGAAGAGATTATCTTATACCGGGTAATCCAGGAGTCGGTGAATAATGTGATCAAGCATGCCAATGCGAGCGAACTCAAGATTTACCTGGAGAAAAATAATAGTGAAATAAAAGCTGTCATAAAGGACAACGGGCGTGGTTTTGACGCCAGCCACCCAAGGGCAACAGATGGCATAGGACTGAAAAATATAAAGGCTAGAATCCAATACCTGAATGGAAACGTAAAGTTTGCTTCGGTACCTGGAACCGGCACCGAGATAAGTATCAATGTGCCCCTCGCCTAATCTGCTTTAGGCTACCGTCTTAAAATAATACAGATGTAGTATTGGCAAGCGCCCGTTTATCGGCCATTTTGCACTCAGAAATCGTCACACTATCATCAAATCAAAAAAGTCATTACCATGAAAAAACATTTTACCCTTGCAGCCTGCTTATTAGTTCTCTTCACAGGAACAACTTTCGCGCAAAAGAAATTCCGCATTGGACTTGGAGTGGAAGGAGCGTTACCGCTCACCGGCCTTAGCAATGTTTATAGCTTTGGCGCAGGCGCAACCGCTCGCTTTGCCTACAATGTAAACGATAAAATGGGCATTACCTTTACCTCAGGGGCCATTGCTTTTATACCAAAGGGGATGGCTAAGGCTGCTAACCTTAAGGCCCAGATAAACATTCCTATCAAAGGTGGTTTCCGTTACATGATTACGGATAAGTTCTACGGCATAGCCGAAGCAGGTGTAACTATGGCAAAATCTTACGCTGTTGTTGGAACTCAATCTGTATCGGCTACCGCGTCTACATTTACCTATGCTCCAGGTGTGGGTATTATGCTGGGCGGATTCGACTTTAGCTTACGCTATGAAGGATACCAGGGCGCAGGGTTCGCAGGATTCCGTGCAGGATTTAACTTCTAACTCTTGTGGCCACAATACAAACTGCCGGTTGACCCCCGGCAGTTTTTTGCTTAAAAACCTTACCTTTAAAAAGAAACCGAACTGTGCCTTATGAATATACCTGTTGCAATTGTTGACGATAAGCGGCTATTAAGATCTTCACTGGCAGAACAGTTGTCCTATTATGGCGACATAACGGTAGTTATGCAGGCCGTAAACGGAAACGACTTCCTTAGGCAAATGGATGAACTGGAGCCCAAAAACCACCCGCTGGTGGTACTCATGGATATCGAAATGCCGGAAATGAACGGCATAGAGGCAGTTACCATCGGAAAAGAGATTTACCCTGATATTCAATTCCTGATGCTCACCGTGTTTGATAACGACGACAATATATTTGAGGCTATCAAAGCTGGTGCAGGGGGCTACCTGCTAAAGGATGAGAAACCCAGCGTAATAGTGAGTTCAATAAAAGACCTCGTTCAGGAGGGCAGCGTACCCATGTCGCCAAGAATAGCAAGAAAAACACTTGCCATGTTAAAAGGCATGCCTTCGCAGGACGACAAACCGAAAGAAGAGGCTTCTCCATCCTCTTACCTGCTGTCTGACAGGGAACTGGAAATACTAAACCACATTGTCAACGGTTTGAACTATAATCAAATTGCTGAAAAAATCTTCATAAGCCCACATACAGTGCGCAAGCATATTGCCAATATTTATGGTAAACTTCATGTGAGTAATAAAACAGCGGCAATCAAAATCGCGCTAAAGAAGAATTGGGTAAAGACAAGCTGATCCCTTGGTTAGTTAGTTGTAACACAAGCGGCTCTTGGCTCATATTAGGGAAGGTATAAGACCTGGGTGGGTTAGCCCGTAATTGTTTACTTGATAATGCCTACAGGCTTAACATCAAAACCACATCCTTTCGCCCGGAAGAATTCCATTAAGGTGGCTATAGACACAACCACCAAAAAACACTTACACTGCCATTCCTTCAGTGGATAACACAAGTGCTATTGTGTGTAAGTAAACTTTTTTGTGGATAAACTGAATTAAAATTGGGGGGCAAGTCCGAGGTTAGTCCGTCGCAAGTCCGAGGCAAGAGTGTACCATGACCACTAAACCCAGCTTGCCAATGTCAATGTGTCAGGCTATCCAAATACTGTCTAAACCACTTCTTTTTACCCTTTGCTCACACTATAAAAACAAAAAAACCTCATCGATTGAGGTTTAATTGTTACCACTTACTGGTTGTTGACCCATAAGGATTCGAACCTTAACAGACAGAACCAAAATCTGTAGTGCTACCGTTACACCATGGGTCAATCCCGTTTTAAGGAGTGCAAAAATATAGTTGAGCCGTAAACATTCCAAAAAAAATCAGGCAACCTCTTTGTTTTTAACCAATGTTGTGCTTTTGCACAATGGTGGTAATATTGCCGCTATGGAACAATTCAAAGTGCTGCAGCAGGTTATAAAGACAAGGAGAACAGTAAAACCAGGTCAAATGAACGGCAAAGTGATCAATAACGAACTCATGAATCACATGCTGGAACTAGCCAATTGGGCCCCCAACCATGGATCTACAGAGCCCTGGAGGTTTATTGTTTTTGGCCCTGCCACTAAAAGTCGCTTTTGCGAAGACCATGCTTCACTTTACAAAGCCCATACAGAAGAAAGTAAGTTCAATGAAGTAACCTTCCAAAACCTAAGGAAGATGGGAGATAATGCTTCGCACATCGTTATAGCCTACGCCAGTCGTGGCGAACTGCCTAAGATTCCTTTTTTTGAAGAGATTGTAGCCACAGCCTGTGCAATTGATAACCTCCTGCTTGCTGCCAATGCATTGGGAGTTGCTGCTTACTGGGGTACAGGTGGAATGGTGTTAAACCCCGCCTTCAAAGAATACCTCGCCCTTTCCGATGAAAACACCGCAGTGCTGGGTGCTTTATATTTTGGCTACACAGATGCGGAGATAAAAGAAGGGAGCCGAAAGACCCCCATAAGTTCAAAAATAGAATGGCGTTAGATTAACTTTCCTCCCGGATAAAAATACTGATATCGTGTGGTGCAGTTTCTGAACCGCCAAAATAAGGATACAACTTATAGCCTTCTCCCGTTGCTGTGGTAGCAGCCCTTGGCATTTCGGTAGTTACACCATTAAGGGTAAAAAGGTATTTATCCCCTGCAACTTTGATTGCGCAATTGATATCCTTACCTATCTGAACCTGCGCAAGTTCCTTTTCCACCCTTTGGCTGTTATTATAAACGTAAGCGTGAAGTGTAAGCTTGTTGTTCATGTATCGCCAGCCAAACCGGGCGCTATACTCATGGTGTTGCTTGGAATTATCAGAGAAACCGTATAGCTTGTTTACGTCAGTCGCATTTTCTGCTGACCGGGTTGCATAAACGGCCGAATTATTGAACCTGGCTGTAAACTTCATTTCATTAATCTGCACAGGTGCATAACTGCTATGCTCAGCATAGTTTTTCCCGGCCTTAATTACATACTCCCTGAATCCTTTACTGTCGGCTTCAGGTTCTTTGCTTATCGCCTTTATAATATCTTCCTTGGAGCAGGAAG
>JAEZDR010000175.1 GCA_023433265.1 Bacteroidota bacterium
TCATCGGCCAGTTCCAGTACCTCAGTCCAATGTCTTCCACTCTCTATTCTATTAAACGTGAAGATACCCTGCAGAGATGGCACGTCGGGCGCTACAGCCTCTATCTTTTCAAATAGATCAATGCTGCTTACAAAAATGTACTTGACTGCTGCATCATTGAGAATGAACTTTATTTCCAGTGGGTTAGTAGTAGGGTAAAGGGGTATAAGAATAGCACCTGCCTTTTGCACCGCAAGGTCGGTCATTACCCACTCCGGCCTGTTATTGCTTATGATAGCAATTTTATCAGACTGTTCCACGGAGCCGTCGTTGGTGCTTACTCCAAGTTTGAGTAATCCGGCGGTAAAGCGATTCACGGTTTCGGCAATCTCTTGCGTAGCATACTTTCTCCACTGCCCATTTTCCTTTGCTACAAGCATATCTTCCTTAGGAAACTTGTCAAGCTGGTATTGAATACAATCAAATAACCTCGTTGGCTTCATCTAAATCTATTTACAGTTGATCCTTTTTTATGAGCTTCTCGTACTCCTTGTCTACTAACTCTTCTTTATCTCCGTGATAGGCATCATGATACTGGAAGGCAAGCGCTACACCCCATCCCAACATTACCCACACAGGCCATGGCCAGCCGGTAAGACCTTCTTCCCTGCCAATGGTAAACCACCAAATAGCCCAAAAAAATAGATTTAATACAAGGTAAGAATATGCATTCTTTCTAAACCTCGCCCGCTTGAGAGCAATTTTCCAAAGTTTGGGGTCCCGTTGTTCCATGTGCGTACATTAATGTGCACCAAGATAACAAAGAATAGCTGCCAAACAAAGGTGGCTTTGTTTATATTCTGAAATTGTAGAATTTAATGAGCGTAGTACTGCCCTTTCGGCACCTTGAAAACACGGCCGTTTTGAAGGCTTAGGAATGCATTAAATGCGTCCTTATTATTCAATGCCCATTGCCGAAGTACCTGCGCATCTTCTGTCAGCAACCAATAGTTGTATGCTTCAAAACTATTGTCGATTATATATTCTTTATACCGGTCAAACAACCTGAATGGGTAGGTGTTTGCATGTTGCATCTCCCACTTGTGGTAAAAGGACTTCCTTAGTTGATTTAATGTAGATGGCGTTACCCCATCGGCCACAAGGCTACTGAAACTATTTAATGTTTGAAGAACTGCAAGCGTGAAGGGGGAATATTTGGTTTTAGGATCGATAAGAGGCCTGGAAAATAACCGCTTATAATCTTTTAGAACTAATGCTTTCATATCTGTCGTTCTTGCAGAGAAGCTTTCAAGGTTGGCGAATATTTCTGCATACAGAATTGACCAAATAAAATTGCCACGAACACTATAGTAATTAGCTGCATGATAGTAATTGGATGCAATGTTAGGTTCAGCAGCAATTCCTTTTTCCCATAGTACAATTGCCGCATCGTCATCTTTCATCAGGTAAAGCAGCTCACCATATTCGCTCAATAAAGTTCCATTGCCCGCAAAACGAGACATAGCATCATCATAAAGCTTCTTTGCTTCTTTATACATAGCTAGCGCCTTAAAAACAAGGCCAGCCATCTGCACTTGCTGAAAATCAGCCTTGGGCGCAACAGCAAGCCTACGTGCATAGGGCAGCGCAGACGCAAAGTCCCGTTGGTTATAGTAGGTAAAAGCAATCAGCTTTGTAGTTTCCAGATTTGCGGGTTCCTGTTGTTCCGCCCTTCTCAGGAACATCAAAGCATTATCTGCATCACCCTTCATGATAAACGCGGTAGCCTTCGAATGTAAACTATCTACGCTTTGGGCATAGGCATGGATGCTGATTACTAAGTTGAGCAGCAAAATAGCACGTACCAAAAATCTATTCATAGATAAGGTGGGTTAATAAACCATCTCTAAGTTTGGGTTCAAACCAAGTGCTTTTTGGAGGCATAACTTTACCACAGTCAGCAATGTCAAACAGTTGCTGGATGCTAACAGGATATAATGCGAATGCAACGGCCATTTCTCCGCTATTCACACGCTTTTCAAGTTCCTCGAGGCCCCGTATGCCACCTACAAAATCAATGCGGGTATCTGTGCGAGGGTCTTTTATTCCAAGCAACTCATCTAACACATTATCCTGTAAAATAGATACATCAAGAATTCCGATCGGATCTGTAACAAATGAACCCTCAAGGGCCGTGAGTTTGTACCAGGTGTTATCAAGGTACATTGAAAACTCGTGAAGTTTAGCAGGCTTATATGCCTTAGTGCCTTTTTCCTCCACGTCAAAGTCATTTTTCAAATGCGCCAAAAACTCTTCCTTTGACCGTCCATTAAGATCCTTCACCAGTCGGTTATAATCCAGTATCGCCAATTGATTAGAAGGAAATAACGTTGTAAGGAAATAATTAGCCCCATCTTTAGCAGCGCTTCCTAAAGCGTTCTTCACCTTTGCCGCGGAAGCAGCGCGGTGATGGCCGTCTGCTATGTACGTTACCGGCACCTTCTCTGCAAACAATGAAGTGATGTTGGCAATGGCCTTATCATCGTTCACAATCCAGATAGAATGCTGTACGCCATCTTCAGCCACAAAATCATAGACAGGATTTTTTGTGGTTATCCACTTCTCAATCAGCTCGTCTATTTCTGCTACGTTTTTATAGGCAAGAAACACATTACCCGTTTGAGCGCCCGTTGTTTTAATATGATTGATCCTGTCTTCTTCTTTTTCAGGACGTGTAAACTCATGCTTCTTTATTACATCCTGCTCGTAATCTTTTACACTGCTGGCACAAACCAATCCTACCTGGCTCCTGCCATTCATAATTAGCCTATACAGGTAATAACAATCTTTGTTTTCCCTGAACAGCACATCCCGTTTCATAAAAGCGTTCAGGTTTTCTTTTGCCTTGTCGTAAACCTGCTGGCTATGAATATCAACACTCTCCGGTAATGATATTTCGCTCTTGGTAATATGCAAAAACGTATAGGGATTTCCTTGCGCTTCTACTTTGGCTTCTTTGCTGTTGAGAACATCGTAAGGTTTACTGGCTACTTGTTTTGCAAACTGGGGTTGCGGTCTTAAAGCTTTAAATGGTCTTATTTCACACATCCGGGAAAAAAATTAGGCGCGCAAGATACTAAACAAAAATTTGTACTTAAAAGCAAGTATTCAGCCGTTGCTAAATAGCTTTTACCCGAAGAAAAAAATTGCACTAAGCTTTAATGGTTGCTATTTTTGAAGCTGATGTCCAATCAGAACCTCAATAACGACAAAAGCCAGCTGAGTGCAGCAGAAAAGGAATTTGAGAACACCATCAGGCCTCAGGAGATAAAGGAATTTGCGGGACAACCACAACTCATCGAAAACCTGGTAATATTTATAAAAGCAGCGAAGATAAGGGGCGAGGCACTGGACCATGTCCTGTTTCACGGTCCTCCAGGACTTGGTAAAACTACGCTCAGCCGGATTGTAGCAAACGAGCTAGGTGTAAACATAAAAGAAACCTCAGGTCCGGTAATTGAGAAACCCGGAGATCTTGCTGGCTTGTTAACAAACCTGGAACCTAACGATGTGCTGTTCATAGATGAAATACACCGGCTTAGTACGGTGGTGGAGGAGTATTTGTACGCTGCCATGGAAGACTTCCGGATAGACATTATGATTGATTCGGGACCCAATGCAAGAAGCATCCAGCTAAGCATAAACCAATTCACACTCATTGGTGCCACGACTAGAAGCGGCTTGCTCACGGCTCCGCTCCTTTCCAGGTTCGGTATCAAAAGCCGATTGGAATATTATGAAACCGGCACGCTCAAAAAGATAGTAAGGCGGAGTGCCGATATACTTAAGACTAACATTACTGACGATGCGAGCCATGAAATAGCGCGACGTAGCAGGGGCACCCCCCGCATAGCGAATGGCCTACTGCGACGAGTGCGCGACTTTGCGCAGGTTCTAAACGATGGGCAGATTGATATAGGAATTACACAACATGCGTTGAAAGCATTGAATGTGGATGAACATGGCCTGGACGAAATGGATAATCGTATTCTAAGCTGCATAATAGAAAAGTTCAAGGGAGGTCCTGTTGGTATAACAACAATTGCAACAGCAGTGGGAGAAGAGTCTGGCACCCTGGAGGAGGTCTATGAGCCTTTTCTCATACAGGAGGGTTTTCTTCAACGCACCCCGCGAGGCCGTGAGGCAACAGCGAAAGCTTACGAGCATCTTGGCAAAAAACCACGAAACCAAAGCGGTAGTTTATTTTGAGCTTAATGCACTGGAAGCTACGGGTTTAGTGAATACCAAAAACAGCCGTCCATTTTAGTTCCCAGGCCTGAGCCTTCAGGCTGTATAAAGCTGACGATAGTCATTTATCTTCGTGACATTTACAATTACTTTCGCAAGCATGTATTCTAAATGGCGCATAGCCAATAAATACGTTAATTACTATTTATCAGCAAAGAATGGCAAGGGCCATGGAATGCACTCCCCTTTCGTTTTTAACTTTATCAACAATGTTTTGAACGATAAGCGGGAATATTATTGTTTCAACCAAATCGAGCAATTGAGGCAAGAGCTGAAGACAGATAGATCAGTTCTGCAAATTCAGGATTTTGGTGCCGGTTCCAGGGTTACCTCAAGTAACACCCGTCCGGTTGCATCAATTGCTAAAACTGCTGTAAAACCTCGAAAGTATTCGCAGCTGTTTTTTCGCCTGGCTCACCATTTTAAGGCCAGGAACATACTTGAGCTTGGCACTTCGCTTGGCATTACAACCTCCTACCTCGCCTCTGCCAGCCCGGCTTGCAACGTTATTACCCATGAAGGAGCTGCTGAAGTAGCCGAAAAAGCTAAAGCAAACTTTAAAAAACTGGGTCTTAACAACATCAACCTTGTTGTTGGCAACTTTGACAGCACATTAGGTACAAGTCTTGCAAGTTTAAACACGATTGATCTGGCGTATGTTGATGGAAACCACAGGAAGGCTCCCACTTTGAATTACTTCGACCTGTTGTTGAACAAAAGCCACGACAATACAGTCCTGGTATTTGACGACATTCACTGGAGTAGAGAAATGGAAGAAGCCTGGAGTATTATAAAGCAGCATAACAGAGTAACAACAACCATAGATCTTTTCTTTATCGGCCTTGTATTTTTCAGAAAAGAAAACAAAGAACAACAACATTTTTCTGTTAGGTATTAGGCTGGATAGGGAATCATTTAAATCCAGCTTATGATAGTAGGAATATTAAAAGAACCTGCCAATGAAACCAGGGTTTCATTGTTGCCGGAACAGGTAGAGGCATTAATTAAAAAAGGCGTCCAGGTGGTAGTAGAAACCGGTGCCGGAACCAAGGCAAGCGCATACGACGACGTGTACGTAGCTAAGGGTGCTAAAACGGTGAGCCGTGCCGAAGTAATATCTTCAGCAGACATCCTTCTTTTCATTCACACCATAAACGCTAGCGAACTTGCCACAGCAAAACAAGGCGCTGTCACAATTGGCGTTTATTATCCTTTGTACAACCATGGGATGTTAGATGAATGGAATAAGAAGAACATTACTTGTTTTAGCCTTGACATGCTGCCCCGCACCACGCGTGCGCAAAGTATGGACGTGCTAAGTAGCCAGGCAAACATTGCGGGTTACAAAGCGGTGTTACTTGCAGCAAATGTATTTCCCCGCTACTTCCCAATGTTTATGACTGCAGCAGGCAGTATAGCGCCGGCCAAAGTACTCATCCTGGGTGCGGGCGTAGCAGGCTTACAAGCCATTGCAACCGCCCGGCGTTTAGGTGCAGTAGTAGAGGTGTCTGATACACGCCCTGCTGTTAAGGAAGAAGTAAAGAGCCTCGGTGCCAAATTTATTGAGGTGGAAGGTGCAGCAGACGCGTCCAAAGCAGGCGGCTATGCAGTGGAACAATCTGAAGAGTATAAACAGAAGCAACAACAAAAAATTGCTGAAGCAATTACTAAGGCGGATATTATCATTACAACTGCGCAGATTCCCGGGAAGAAAGCTCCGATCCTTATTACAAACCAAATGCTGGAGACCATGAAGGCCGGCTCCGTTATAGTAGACCTTGCAGCGGCAACCGGTGGGAATACAGAAGTTACCCTAAACGACCAAACGGTGGTGCACAACGGCGTAACAATTATTGGCAACAGCAACCTTCAGGCAACTATGCCTTTTGATGCCAGTAAAATGTATGGTAAAAACGTGATCAACTTCATGCAGCTTATCCTTACCAAAGAGGGAGGCATCAATTTGAATTGGGAAGACGATTTGGTAAAGGGATGTTGTATTACCCACAATGGTGAAGTGGTTCATGAAAGAGTTAAACCCCTTTTGAAGGAGAAAGCCAAAACATTAATCAGCTAATAGAAAATTATGGAACAAATATTAAACTGGATATACGCGAACCAGCAAATGATATACATTGTCATACTCATGATATTTGTGGGTATTGAAGTGATTGGCCACGTGCCAAGTGTTTTGCACACGCCCCTTATGAGTGGTGCCAATGCAATTCACGGAGTGGTTATCATTGGAGCCATTATAGTTATGGGAAAAGCTGAAGCTACGAACTACCTTGCACTTTCGCTTGGATTCCTGGCTGTTGTTCTTGGAACATTAAACGTTGTCGGAGGGTTTGTAGTAACCGACCGCATGCTGGAAATGTTCAAAAAGAAAAAATAACCTCTCCCTAATCCTTAAAAACTGAAACATGGAACTAAGTATATTAACCATATGTTACCTGGTGGCATCTCTCACCTTCATCCTAGGTTTAAAGATGCTTTCCAACCCTGCAACTGCCAGGCGAGGTAACCTAATTGCTGCTGCAGGCATGGCCGCAGCTATTTTTGCAACTATATTTTTATACGAATACAACGATGGTACCGAATCGCGAAAACTGCACAATTACGGTTGGATTTTCGGAGGAATAATAATAGGTACTGTGGTAGGGACATTAGCCGCAAAGAAGGTGAAGATGACAGCTATGCCTGAAATGGTGAGCCTTTTTAATGGTATGGGCGGCGCTTGTGCGGCCCTCATTTCTGTTACTGAGTTTGACCACATGCATTCTTACACCAATACCACAGAATTATTGATCATCATGCTTGGGCTGATTATAGGCTCTGTATCATTTGCTGGTAGCATGATTGCCTGGGCTAAGCTTAATGGCAGAATGAAAGACCATGCTTTTAGCGGTCAACACTTCGTTAACATTGCTATGTTAATAGCCATACTTGGGCTTGCCACATATTTAATAGCTGTTCCACCGGCTCAACCACAAATTATTTTCTACGCAGTGTTTGCACTGGCGTTACTCTACGGAGTGTTGTTTGTATTACCAATTGGTGGTGCAGATATGCCAGTAGTTATTTCGCTGTTGAACTCTTTTACAGGCGTTGCAGCCGCTTGCGGTGGATTCCTTTATGACAACAAAGCGATGTTAACCGGCGGTATCCTGGTAGGGGCTGCAGGAACTTTGCTTACTATACTTATGTGCAAGGCTATGAACCGCTCGTTAACCAACGTACTCATCGGTTCCTTCGGAGCCGGCGCCAAAGGTGGTGCTGCAGCAGCAGGTGCACAAGGCACTTATAAAGAAATCAATCTCTCTGATACTGCTGTTTGTATGAGCTATGCCAGTAAGGTGATGATTGTGCCTGGATATGGGCTGGCAGTAGCACAGGCTCAGCACATTTGTCATGAACTTGAAAATGTGCTGGAGAGCAAAGGCGTAGAGGTAAAATATGCAATTCATCCGGTTGCAGGCCGTATGCCTGGTCACATGAACGTATTGCTTGCAGAAGCAGACGTTAGCTACGATAAGCTTATGGAAATGGAACACGCAAACGAAGAGTTTAAAAACTCTGACGTAGTGTTGATACTTGGAGCAAACGACGTAGTGAACCCTGCTGCTAAGAAAGATCCGGCTTCACCAATCTTTGGTATGCCAATTCTTGAGGTAGAAGATTCCAAAATGGTTATCGTAAACAAAAGAAGTATGAAGCCTGGTTATGCTGGTATTGAAAACGACTTGTTCTTCCAGCCTAAAACTTCTATGTTGTTTGGCGATGCTAAGAACGTGCTTCAGAAACTGGTAGGCGAAATCAAGGCTATGTAATTGACTTTACAGAAAGTTCTTCATAAAGACTTTGAATAAGTCCATCGGCAAGACCGATCTTGGGTACATAGATTTCGTCTATTTCTGCCCAACGCATGATGGTTGTATAAATTTGCAAAGCAGGTACAATTACATCAGCCCGGTCTTGCCGTAGCTTATACATGAGTACCCGCTGTTCCAACGACACACTTGAAAGCTCTTTATAATAATCTTTCAGCAGATCGATGTGAAGGGCCTTGCCTTCTTTCTTCTTACTAAGTGAGAATATTTTATTGATATTACCACCGCTGCCTATCGCTACGATAGGCAGCTTGCTTTTTATATGGTTCCTGATAGCGGTTTTCATGCTTTCCCAATCTTCATCTAAAACAGTTTGCTTCAGCAGCCTGATGGTACCCACATTAAACGATTGCCGGAAGTTAAGCACACCATCTTTGAAGAATGTAAGTTCCGTGCTACCTCCTCCCACGTCAATATATAAGTAAGCATGCTCTGCATTCAACTGTTCGGCAATATGGTTTTGGTAGATATAGGTAGCCTCTTCATCACCAGTTATCACCTTTATCTCTATTCCGGTTTCCATCTTTACCTTCCGCACAATTTCTTCAGCATTGCTAGCATCTCGCATAGCACTTGTAGCGCAAGCCTTAAAGTGGTCTACTTCATATACATAAAGCAAGTGACAATAAGCTTTCATTGTCTGGTACAACATACCCGCTTTCTTTTTGCTTATTTCGCCCGTTTCAAACACATCGAAGCCAAGCCTCAACGGCACCCTCACCAAGGAGAGCTTATTAAACTGCGGTTTTTGCTGTTCGTCGTGCACCACCTCGCTAATCAGCAATCGCGCCGCATTGGTTCCAATATCAATGGCTGCTAGTTTCACTTATTCTATCCCTTGCTGCTTTTAAATAATTAAATATCTCTATCTGCGACCTCACCTTTTCTCCATTATTTTGAACATACTGATTGGTAAGTTCATTATCCAGTATCCTTGCTTTTACATTATCATTCATTTGTATGTTGATAACATCTCGCAACTCCTTTCTAAGTTCCTTGCTGAAAATGGGTACTGTTGCTTCTACCCTATGATCCAGGTTTCTGACCATCCAGTCGGCCGAGCTCAATAGTACACGTTCTTTTCCATTATTGGCAAAGATGAATATGCGTGCGTGTTCCAGATATTCATCTACTATGCTTATAGCTTTGATAGGCGTCTTAAACTTTTTGTGCTGAGGCTTAGCACAGAATATTCCGCGGATAAGCAGCCGAACTTTAACACCTGCCTCTGCAGCGTCGTAAAGCTTGTTTATCAACGCGGCATCACTTAAAGAGTTGGCCTTTACGATGATAAAAGCTTTCTTCTTTGCCTTGGCTGCTTTTATTTCATTGTCAATTAAGCGTTCCAATTCCTTCCTAAGCCCAACCGGGCAAGGGATCACAGTTTTGCAATCTTTAAGAAGGTTTGCATATGTTTTATGATGTTCAATAAACCTGAAGATTCTGTTGATATCAGCCATGATGGTTCTGTTGGCTGTGAGAAGGCAAAAATCTCCATACACTTTTGCGGTTTTCTCGTTCAAGTTGCCTGTGCTAATAAAACCGTATTGGCTAATCTTTCCATTTTTGCGTTTACGAATGATGCACAGTTTTGCATGCACCTTCATATTATGAATACCCAACAAAACCTTAACCCCCTCAACTTCCAGTCTTTCTTTCCATTCCAGGTTAGCTTCTTCATCGAATCGAGCACGAAGCTCAAGCATCACAGTAACATGCTTCCCGTTACGCACTGCATTGACGAGGGCATTTACCACTTTTGAGTTAGTTGCAAGACGGTAGGCTGTAATCTTTATACTTTTTACGTCAGGATCTACAGCGGCTTCCCGTAAAAGGTCAATCACACTGTCGAAAGAATGATAGGGAAAATGCAGCAAAACATCCTGTTTGCAAACAACGCTTGTTACGGAGGGCGCGGCTTCTAAGCGTGGGTGTGTAAAGGCCCTGCGGGTGCTAACCGCATCAAACACATCGGGAAAATCCATGAAATGCCTGAAGTTATGTATAGCGCCACCCGGAATGATATTGTCTTTCCGTGTGATATTCAAGCGGCGCATCAGGTATTCTAATAAAGCTGCATCCATCTCCTTGTCATAAACGAAGCGAACCGGTTTGCCCTTCCTGCGGTTCTTCAACCCTTTTTCTATCTTCTGTACGAGGGTAGTAGAAACATCCTGGTCTATATCAAGTTCAGCATCCTTGGTAACCTTAAATACGTGCGCACTGAAGTAGTCGTAATGGAAGTAGGAGAAGATGTGGGGAAGATTGAACTTAATGAGGTTTTCAAGCAGCATAATGTGGTGCTCCCCTTCCATTGAGGGCAAAATAATAAACCTGCCTATGGGGTTAACAGGCACCTGAATGAGCGCATACTTCTGATCGTATGCCGTTTCGGCTTTTCGCATGACTACACCGAGGTAGATACTTTTATCCCGGAGATAAGGCATTTGGGTCAAAGACTCTACCATCAACGGGATGATAGTGGACCGGACCTCTTCATCGAAAAAGCGCTTCACAAAAACCTGCTGCTCCTCATTCAATTGTTTTTCATCAACTAAATAAATCTTTTGCTCTTCCAATTCCTTCAATATTCCCTCCCATATCCTGGTGAACTCGGTTTGCTGGCGCAACACGATTACTTGTATTTGGTCAAGTATTGCCTGGGGGTCTTCCTCCAGGTGCATATTGACCTTCTTGCCTGCGAACTCAGTCATCCGCTTAAGGGTAGCAACCCGCACCCTGAAAAACTCATCGAGGTTATTAGAAAAAATACCCAGGAACCTGATGCGTTGTTGCAAAGGCACAGAGGGATCATTTGCTTCCTGCAACACCCTGGCATTAAACGACAACCAACTAATATCCCGCGGAATAAGGTTCTTTTTTCCCATTCTTATCAAAATTAACGACGTAGTAAGATGAAGCAAATTATATGCTGCAATTGCATAAAGCCGGTAACCGTTTAGTAAATTGCAGAAGTGAAGCGCATTGGCCTTATATCGGACACCCACGATTTCCTGGATGAAGCCGTCTTTACCCATTTTGACGATTGCGACGAAATATGGCATGCAGGCGATTTTGGTTCGTACCAGGTAGCAGAATCACTAAAGAAGTTTCGGCCGCTGCGTGGAGTTTATGGCAATATTGATGGATATGATATCAGGAGCGAGTTTCCTGAAAAGCAACGTTGGCACTGCGAGGATGTAGAGGTAGTAATGATCCATATTGGCGGCTACCCAAATAAATACGCACCTGGTGTTAAAGCTGATTTGCAACAGCGACCTCCTCAACTTTTTATATCAGGGCACTCCCATATTTTAAAAATTATGTATGACGAAAAACTGAACTGCCTGCATATAAACCCCGGTGCCGCAGGAAAGCAGGGGTGGCATAAGGTTCGAACACTTGTCAAATTCGATATTTCAGGCCTCCAGATTAAAAACTGCTCGGTTATTGAGCTGGGTAACAGAAGTTAAACGACTGCTACAGTCAGTTGACCCCATTTAGTTATTTTTGAACCTTTATTACCTATGAACGGAATAATTATACCCGATTTTAGAACATCGCCTAAGATAGACCAGGTAGGCGTAGAAGAGCGTGCATCAAGGTTTACGAAACGAAGTATAAAGAAGGAATCTAAGCTTGCTGCCCTCAAAATGGTGCTCAGCATGATAGACCTTACTACGCTGGAAGGCAAGGACACAGATGGCAAAGTGCGCCAACTATGTTATAAGGCCCGTCACCTGCATGATGCTTACGGCGAACTTCCAACGGTTGCCGCCGTATGTGTGTATCCTGAAATGGTACGTGTGGCAAAAAAGGCTTTAGGTGATAGCGGAATAAATGTTGCATCTGTAGCTACCGCATTTCCAAGCGGACAGGCTCCTATGGATGTAAAAATCAGGGATACGAAGTATGCTGTAGAAGAAGGTGCGGATGAAGTGGATATGGTAATATCAAGGGGCAAGTTCCTAAGTGGCGATTACAGTTTTGTGTTTGATGAAATAGCTGCTATCAAGGAAGCGTGCGGTAAGGCAAGGCTTAAAGTAATACTGGAAACCGGCGAACTTGTTACATACGACAAAGTGAGGCGGGCAAGCGACATTGCTATGTATGCAGGTGCCGACTTCATTAAGACTTCCACGGGTAAGATACAACCGGCGGCTACCATGCCGGTAACGCTGGTGATGCTGGAAGCTATCAAAGACTTCTACTTCAAGACCGGGAAGATGATTGGTATGAAACCAGCCGGTGGTATCTCCAAATCGAAACTTGCCATTCATTACCTCGTGATGGTGAACGAAGTGATGGGAGAAGATTGGTTAGATAATCATTGGTTCAGGTTCGGCGCAAGCAGCCTTGCCAATGACGTACTAATGCAACTGATGAAAGAAAAAACCGGTGTTTACCAAAGCGCCGACTATTTCTCTGCTGACTAAACTGTCAAGATTACTTATTCCAGAAAGAGCAAGAAAAAAACACTATGGCTAAGCAAACGCAAGAAGCTCCAAAGTTGAAATTCAATACAGGCTGGGAATATGACCCCGCCCCTGAAAGCACTTCGAACATTACAATCGCAAAACAATATAACCTGTTTATAAACGGGCAATTGGTAGCACGACAATCAGGTTAAT
>JAEZDR010000020.1 GCA_023433265.1 Bacteroidota bacterium
ACAATATAGAGTACTACTTTAGGCTGAGAGCCGCCAACCATCGCTTAGCCGAACAGAATGCTATCCTGATGGCCGCACTGATGCAACAATACAGCAGCATTGACAGTTCAAAACAATTGTTTGTAGATAGCCTCCTAAGAGACACCGCAGGCAAATACAACGTAATAGATGTATTGCCCGCAAGAGTGGTGGGCAATACAGTATCAGAGGAACTAAACTACATTACCTTAAAACGAGGCGGACGGCAGGGCGCAAAGAGAGACATGGCAGTGATTGGTCCTAAAGGCATCATTGGTAAAGTGATAGATACAAGCGCAAACTTCTGTCGGGTAATGAGTTTACTCAATCGCAATACAAGGGTGAGTGGTATGCTTAAAAAGAATAATTATTCAGGGGTGGTTACGTGGGATGGAGAAGATCCTAATGAACTTGTATTTCAAAATGTGTCGCGAACCGCTGCACCGAAAATAGGTGATACCGTAGTTACCAGTTACTACTCAGGAAGCTTTCCTCCCAACTTATTGGTAGGTTACGTAACTAAAGTTAAATCTGACCCAACAACCAACTTTCTTACGGTAAAACTCCGGCCTTCTGTTAACTTTTATACCATTCAGCATGCATTCCTGGTCGATAACAGGCACTACGCTGAGCAAAAGGAACTGGAGAATAAACCGCTGAAGCAATAGTAATGAGCCTGTTCCTGAGAAATATTATTCGTTTTGCATGCTTCATACTGTTGCAGGCTTATGTTTTAAACAAAGTTCCATCGCTGCACCAGTTTATAAAACCTTACCTGTATTTCCTTTATATTTTATGGCTACCTTTCAGCATCAGGCGTTTTTGGCTTATGGTGCTGGCCTTTGTTTTTGGCCTCACGATGGACTATTTTTCCGGCACACCGGGGTGGCAGGCTGCAGGCTGTGTGCTAATCGCTTACCTACGGCCATTCCTGCTGAACATTCTCTTACCACAGGAGACTACTGAAATGACCTACGCCGAGCCAAGCGTGAAAAGCCTGGGTTTTATGCCCTACTTTGTCTATATCCTGCTGTTGACCTTTGTGCATCACACCTACCTCGTTCTTATTCAATGGTTGAATTTTGAAAATTTTTGGTTCTTCATCGGGAAGGTTACAGGTACTACCGTGGTAAGTCTTGTACTCATCTTCATCACTGAAATGCTATTCAATAGAAAAGCTCGTTATAAAACGAACATGGCTTAATAGTTTGTTTACAAAAAAGGCCTTTAAAATTTACCAAAGGTGCGGTATAACCAGCAACTTTGTAATTCATTCAGGTTTACTTCTAACTATCAATGGCAGCATATAATCAGTCGCGCAGTTGGGTGATTCAAATAATCTTTGTAGTACTGTTTATCGTCGTTGTGCTGCAATTGGCTAACCTGCAACTGTTTTCCAACCAATACAAGCTGCAAGCGGATTTAAATGCCCGCTACAGAAAGGTGGTTTACCCGGACAGGGGTATCATTTACGATAGAAAAGGGAAAGCCATCCTGGAAAATACGATCATGTACGACCTGATGATTACACCGTCAGAAATCAGGGGTACCGATACTGCGTTGCTATGCCAGATACTGGACATTGACAGTGCTGAATTTCACAAACGCATAATTACCGCTATTTTGAAGAATTCTTCTGTTCGCCCCAGCATTTTTGAACCTTTGCTTTCGCAGGAAGTGTTGGCCAGGATAGAAGAAAATATTCTTCGTTTTCCCGGGTTTGTATTAACCGAGCGCCCGGTACGCGTATATCCATACCGCGCTGCCGCCCACGTTCTTGGTTACCTTGGAGAGGTAGATACAAACTACCTGAAAAAACACGCTGTTGAAGGATACGAAATGGGAGATTATGCGGGTATGACAGGTCTTGAGCGTACCTATGAAAAGGTCCTGATGGGACAGCGAGGTATTCAATACCAGATAAGAGATAATAGAAGCCGGATACAAGGCTCCTATGAAAATGGAATGTTTGATACTACCCCTGTTGCCGGCAGGGCGTTGTATACGAGTATGGATATAGAACTGCAACAACTTGCAGAAAAACTACTTGGTAACAAAATTGGAAGCGCTGTCGCCATTAATCCAAAGACCGGTGGCATTTTGGCAATGGCAACGACTCCTACTTATGATCCAAATTTGTTAACGGGTAACCAACGAAGAAGAAACTTTGGAAAGTTAGTAATAGATACTGCCCGCCCCCTGTTAAACAGGGCTATTAAAGGCCAGTACCCTCCGGGCTCTACCTTTAAACCGCTGGGCGCGCTTGTAGCATTGGACGAGCGCCTTATCACTCCCTCTTTTGGAATGGGTTGTGGCGGGGCTTATTACGCTTGCAGAAGGCCTGTAAGGTGTACACACCGGGGTGGCGGCCATGCAGCAGACCTCAGGCGGTCTATTGCCAACTCTTGCAACTCATACTATGTCCATGTATTCCGGATGGCAATTGATAACCCGAAATTTGGAAGCCCACAGGCAGGCTACCTGAAATGGAAAGAGTACATGAATGCCTTTGGCCTTGGCGTAACTTTAGGTGTGGACCTTCCCAGTGAGGATAAAGGAAATATTCCGGATACAGCCCGGTACAATAAAGACTTTGGCGGTTTTGCCAGGTGGAACAGTTGCAATATTCTTACCCTCGGTATTGGACAGGACCGCATGCTTACCACCCCTTTGCAACTTGCAAACCTGATGGCTGCCATTGGCAACAAAGGCCATTACTATGTACCGCACTTTGTTGACAGCATTGAAAATGAAATGCCGGAAGACTCTGTTTTCCTGGAGAAATACCGCAAGCGCCATGATGTAACACACATACCTGACAGTATGTATGAAGCTGTGCACCTGGGTATGCAGGATGTGGTAGTATCAGGAACAGCCCGCAGAGCTGCCATTGAAGGTTATGATATTTGTGCAAAGACAGGTACAGCACAAAACCCTCATGGAGAAAACCACTCGTTATTTGTTGCATTTGCCCCCAGGCAAAACCCTAGAATAGCAATTGCCGTTGTGGTTGAAAATGCAGGATACGGCTCTACATGGGCTGCCCCAATAGCTTCGCTGATGATGGAAAAATACCTGAATGATACCATTTCCGCTAAAAGGCTGCCGGAAGTAGAAAGGATTGCCAATGCAGACTTGGTACCGAAAGCTATTAAGCGTTGGTATTTCGTAAAAGATTCCATCAGGCTTAGCAAACTTAAAATTGATGCCGACAACCCGCCTGTGTTAATTAACCATGTAGAACAAAGGAAAGTTACTTACGATCCCGAAGCAGAGCCCCACAGAAAAGACGCTGAAACTCCGGATAGTAGTAATATTATCAGAACCCCTGCGTTGAGGCCTGAACAACCCAAAACCAACCAGAGAAGATAACCATGAGGGCCAATGACAATAAGGTAACGTTATCCAAGGGGATTGATTGGCTTATTCCTTTGCTATACATCCTCTTGGTTTGTATAGGCATGATGGCTATTTACATGGTGGAGTTTAAGCCGGGTACAGAATTCTCTGCATTTTTCACCGGCAAAACAAACTTTAGCAAGCAGCTTATGTTTGCCGGTATATGTTCTGTTGTGGCGATTTTCATACTGCTTACAGACAGCAAGATATTTACGGCCTTTGCGAACCTCTTTTATGCTGTCGGCATTCTATTAATGATTGCCACCTTTGTTTTGGGCAAGGATGTAAATGGTTCGCGAAGCTGGATACCCCTGGCTGGCGGTTTCAACCTGCAACCCGCAGAGTTGTGCAAGGTTTTTACTGCATTAGCTTTAGCAAAGTTTATCAGCAGGCTGGACACAGATTTTTCAAAAACATCATCGCACCTTATAGCTGCGGCCATATCCCTTACTCCCGCCATCTTATCTATCCTGCAAAATGAAACAGGGTTGGCTTTAGTATATACGGGATTTTTCATAGTGATGTATAGAGAAGGCCTACCAGGATGGCTGCTTGTTGTGGGATTTTCGTTCGGGGTATTAGTTGTGGCCACTTTGGTAATGGAGCCTAATACCTTGGCTGTTATACTTACGCTGATAGCTATTGCATGCATATTTTTCTACAAACGCACCATCAGGCGTAAAAAGTCGGTTCTCATAGGTATTGTAGCTGTGTGGGCTGTTTGCGTTAGCATTCAACGGATAGCTGTTCCGTATATTTTCAATAATGTATTTCAATGCTACCAAAGCCAGCGCATTTATAGCATGGTGGGCCAGGATTATGATTGCAGCCAGAACAAAAGCGCCATGCTAAACCCTGAAAAGCCTGTACGGAAACCTGATGACTACAACGTAAGACAAAGCAAGATTGCAATCGGTTCTGGCGGACTATTAGGAAGGGGTTTCCTGAAAGGAACACAAACCCGCGGAAAATATGTACCAGAGCAGCATACAGATTTCATTTTTACGTCAATAGGCGAAGCTTTTGGTTTCCTTGGAAGTACACTCTTTTTGTGTTTATACTTTTTAATGTTATTCCGGATCATATTTATTGCAGAGCGACAACGAAGCGCTTTTACACGTATTTATGGTTATGGCGTGGCTAGTATTATTTTCTTTCACCTAACGGTAAATGTCTGCATGACCATAGGATTGTTTCCTATTATCGGTATCCCATTGCCGCTTATTAGTTACGGTGGTTCTTCGCTGTTGACGTTTACAATATTGCTGTTTATACTGGTAAGGCTGGATGCAGACAGGCAAATGGTGCTACGGTAGAATAGTGGATATTTGCCGGAATGAAGATCATCCCGCTTTCAGAAGGTGTGTTTACAATAGACAAGTCAAAGGTTTTTGTACCCTTCGAAGAAGGGAAAGATGATTTACGAAAAAGGCCAAAGGGTAGCCTGCTTGTAGAGGTACAACCTTTTGTAGTGGTCACAAGCAACGATGTATTATTGCTGGATACCGGCCTGGGTTTTAAACGGGATGGGGAATTACAACTTTACAGCAACCTGAAAGCAGCAGGCTTAGACCCGTCATCGGTAACCAAAGTTTTACTAAGCCATTTACATAAAGACCACGCAGGTGGCGTAAGTTACAGCGACAACCTCGGGCATTATCATGTTACTTTTCCTAATGCCACTTATTACGTAAGTAAGGCTGAACTGGAGTTTGCATACGACACAGGTTATCCCTCGTTCATGACAGACGAACTCTCGGTGTTGAGAACGGGATCTAACATCGAGTTTTTAGATAAGGATGGTACGATTGATAATTACATCGAATATAAACATACCGGTGGCCATAGCCCGCATCACATCGTTTTCTTCATTCGCGAAGGAGATGAAATTATTTTCTTCGGTGGTGATGAAGCGCCACAACATCAACAACTGAAGAACAAGTTCACTGCAAAGTATGACCATGACGGAAAAAAAGCAATGCAACTAAGACAGGAATGGTGGGACCAGGGCCAACGCGAAGGGTGGACATTTTTGTTTTACCATGATATAAAGTTGCCGATGTATGAGGCAACACGCCCGTAGACAGATCTTATATTCTTTTCTTAGCTTCGTACGCATGGACTCCATCGTCAACAAAGTGGCTGAAAGCGGGCTCATTACCCTTGACCTCACCGACTTTTACCCCACAGGGACTATAAAGGTTTTCGACATTAAAGATTTCCTTTTTATGGGCATGATCCTCAAGGAGAAAGACTACCGGGCTGCGCTACAAAGCCTCGATTGGGAACAGTATCGCGGCACTCACGCTGGCATAACCTGTTCCGCCGACGCCATCATTCCGATGTGGGCATACATGCTCCCCGTTATTTACCTGCAACCTTTAGCTGCTTCTATAACTTTCGGCGATGAGAATGCCGTAATCAACCAGCTTATCATTAACAACATCAATAACCTTCCTGTAGAAGATTACGCCGACAGGCGGGTTATTATCAAAGGTTGCGGCGATAAACCCATTTCTGAAGCCGCCTATCTGCTGATAACGAACAAACTAAAACCAGTCGCTAAAAGTATTATGTACGGGGAAGCCTGCAGTTCCGTACCTATCTATAAGAAAAAATAGATACTCTTTCTCAAGGCACATATTCTCCCCCCATTTATTTTCTGCGCTCCAACCGCCATAGTTATCCACCTATGTGTCTTTTTGTCGCTGATCCAATCTACCCTTGCTAGTTACATTTGTTGTAGCTATTAAACTAAACCCAAAATCTATGAGACAATTATCCTTGCTGCTGATGTGCCTTACACTGCAGGCAACAGCATTTGCGCAAGTCAATAAAACAGCAACGCACCTCCCTGCTTATAATACGGGTAAATGGGGATTTGTAAATACAGAGGGGAAAGAATTGGTTCCTCACCAATTTGAAAAAGTGCTACCCTACAATGAGAACCTTGCAATGGTTAAGCTAGGCGGAAAATGGGGTTATATATCCCGCGATGGCAAGTTTGAGATCAATCCACAGTTCCAGGACGGTTTTAGTTTCAGCGAACACCTCGCTGCCGTAAAGCAGGCAGGCAAGTGGGGCTTCATTGATATGAAAGGGCAGTTTATCATCCGGCCGCTTTTCGACGATGCTGAACCTTTCAGCGAGGGTATAGCTCCTGCACGCGAAAGCGGCAAATGGGGCTACCTTACTAAAGAAGGCAAAATGGCTATCAACCCGCAGTTTGAAAGCGCAAAACCTTTCCGCGAGGGCTTCGGTTTAGTAAAGTTTGGCGGTAAATGGGGCTTCATCGGGAAGGATGGCAAATACACCGTTGTACCCACCTTCGATAATGCTAAAGAATTCCAGGATGGGCTCGCACCTGCAAAGAAGGGTGGAAAATGGGGCTTCCTTGATAAAGAAGGGAAATTCATTATAAACAACGACTTCCAGGATGCAGGACACTTTTCAGAAGATCTTGCCCCTATCAAGCTCGGCAACAAATGGGGCTTCATAGATAAAGGTGGCAAAATTGTCATCAACCCGCAGTTCAATGATGCTTTACCCTTTTCAGAAGGTATTGCCGCAGTAAAGCAGGGCTCACAATATGGATATATTGATAAAAACGGAAGCTTTGTAATCAATCCACAGTTCACAGAAGCCAACAGTTTTGTGGACGGCTTTGCAGCCGTGAAGATTGCAGGCAAGCACGGTTACATCAAAAAAGATGGAAAAATAGTTTGGATGCAGACTAAGTAATACCAACAAATAAAAAAGCGGCCACTTGTGTAAGTTGGCCGCTTTTTTATTCCGGGTGAACTAGTTGACTGTAATCGATCTTGTAAACTTAAGCTCACCACCCGGTATCGCAATGCTACTGTCTTTCAATAAGAGGTTTCCGTCGCTCCTTATTTCCAGGATAATCTTTGCATTCGCTGCCGCATTCGTAATCTTTCCTCCAAGGCTTGCCTGGAAGGGCTTGCTAACACTCTGCGTGCGTGTCCAATGGCTTCCGTTTACAAATGCTGAGTCCGCCATTCCATTGGCCTGGTTCCAATATACTGTAACCTGGCTCGCATTCACAGCTTCCACATGATAATACACTGACGCCGTTCCCTTGGCAGCATCATTATCCTTACTGCAAGAAATACAGGCAAACAGGAATACTCCCAATATCATCTTCTTCATACGTTACTATATCACCTGGTTTAATACTGTGCTCTTTACCTGGCTAATAGGGATGCGCTCCTGCAACAGGGTGTCCCTGTAACGAATCGTTACCGTATTATCCTCTTTGGTTTGATGGTCTACGGTAACACAAAACGGTGTGCCGATTGCATCCATCCTGCGATAGCGTTTGCCTATCGTGTCTTTCTCTTCATAAAAACACTGGAAGGATGGTTTACAATCATTCATCAGGTCCTTAGCTATTTCCGGTAACCCATCTTTCTTTAGCAAGGGCAGGATAGCAAGTTTTACCGGTGCCAACTTTGCAGGTATTTTCAATACTACCCGGCTATCAGTGCTTCCATCCTCTTTAGTAACCGTTTCTTCTGCATATGCATGGCTAAGTATCAGCAGGAACATCCTGTCAAGACCGATGGAGGTTTCAATCACATAAGGAATATAATTCCCTATCTGTTTGCCTGTTTCAGGATTGATGTCATTATCAAAATAATTCTGCTTCTTCTTACTGTATTGCTGGTGCTGCACAAGATCGAAGTCGGACCTTGAATGAATACCTTCCACTTCTTTAAATCCAATCGGGAACTCATATTCAATATCGCAAGCTTCTTTGGCATAATGAGCCAGCTTGGTATGATCGTGATAGCGGTACTTATCCGCAGGCAATCCCAGGCTTAAGTGCCAGTTTAAACGCTCTTGTTTCCAGTACTGGTACCATTCACTCTCCGTGCCTGGTTTTACAAAAAACTGCATCTCCATCTGTTCAAATTCACGCATGCGGAAAATGAACTGACGGGCTACAATTTCATTCCTAAAAGCTTTACCCACCTGTGCAATTCCAAACGGCACCTTCATGCGGGCCGTCTTTTGAACATTCAGGAAGTTTACAAATATGCCCTGTGCTGTTTCGGGACGCAGGTATATTGTATCCGACTCTTCGGCAACCGATCCAACCTGTGTGGAAAACATTAAATTAAACTGCCTGATTTCGGTCCAGTTGGAGGTGCCGCTTACCTGGCAAACAATTTTGTTATCGTCTATCAATTGTTTTAATCCAGTGTAGTCTTCATTTGCAATAAAATCCTCCATGCTTTGTAACAATGCAAACTCTTCTTCTTTTCTCCCTTCCAATGCTAGTTTCTCGGCATGAGCTTCAATCAGGTGGTCAACGCGGTAGCGTTTCTTACTGTCCTTATTGTCTATCATCGGGTCACTGAAGTTGTCTACGTGACCACTTGCCTTCCAGGTTGTCGGATGCATGAATATGGCAGCATCGACGCCCACAATATTTTCATTCATCTGCACCATGCTTCTCCACCAGTAGTCGCGAATATTGCGCTTTAATTCAACCCCATAAGGACCGTAGTCGTAAACTGCGCTTAGGCCGTCATAGATCTCGCTGCTCGGAAAAACAAAGCCATACTCCTTCGCATGCGATATAATGGATTGAAACCTGTTGTTATCCTGGATACTGCTCATAGGTCGCAAAGATAATGGATGTGGTTTCCGGTTTCAAAGAGTAGATTGCGCGGATAAAACCAGGATTGTTCCATCAATTTATTTTAATTCTTGTAAAAATGTAACGTGAGCCACGGCTAGGAGTTATTCACTTTACCTTTGAAATTTGTAATTTTATTTATCGTAATACACCGAAACACAAGCCGAACCCCTTTGATCAATTGGTAATGAGAATTACTTGCCTGCTGATATTCATCTACTTACTTTACGGCTGTGGAAAGTCCAGACAGGGTAATGCCCGTGACCTGGATTATGTTGAAAGCCTCATCTACCAGGTGGACGTGGAAGACGATGCCATAAAGCCTATAGAGCAAATTGCCTTAGTGGATTCTGCAACAAAAGGCAAAGACCTTTCATTAGCAGCCAGGCTGAGGGTAATGGACTTCAAAGCACAGGTTTACAATAACGATCTTCATGACACCACTGCCTCCGGTCGTTTGGTTGATAGTATCCTGAAATTGATAGAGGCCAGTGACATTTCTTCCAATAAAAGAGCCTATGCCAAGGCTAACTACTTCAAGGGCGATATTTACTTTTACAAACAGCAATACAACGATGCATATGCCTACTATTTCAAAGCCAAACAAATAGGGGCTGACGCACTCGACTCTTGTACAGCAAGCGAGTATTCGTTCAGGCTAGCCTTAGTACTATATCGGCAGGAAAGATATTTAGACGCAGCCCGCTCTTTCATCCAGTCATTTTATGAAGGGGGCAACTGCACCCTTCTCTTCAACAACTACTTCCAGATGCAGCAGGTGTTGAACAATACCGGATTGAGTTACTACAAAGCTGGCCTGGTTGATAGTGCATTCAATTATTATAACAAGGCTCTGCAATTCATTACTATCAATAGCGCCAGGTTCCCCGAGCGGCAGTTACACAATCAAATGGCCAAAGCCGTTGTCATGGGTAACCTTGCAGATATTTACCTGCAACGGGAAAACTATTCTATGGCCAAACGGCTACTGGAACAAAGTATCCAAATCAACTCAATAAAAGGAGCGGATATAAGGGATGCTCAGTTTAGCATGATCAAACTAGCCGAACTTTACAAGCGCCAATTGCAATACGACAGTATGTACCAAACGCTCGCAATAATGGCTCAGAGCCTGGATACTGTTCATAACCCCCGGGCGACAATGACATGGAACCGAATGATGTGGGACTATTACAGACATGTAAACAACCCGGGCAAATCCTTTCAACATCTTCAGAAATACACGCTTTTAAGAGAAGAATTAGACCGGCAAAACAACGAATTGAAAGCAATAAACCTTGGGCAACAAATCAAAATGTTGGAAGATGAGTACCAAATTGAGCGGCTGAAAAAGGATAACGAACTCAAAAACGTTTACCTGCTCATCTTCGTGCTATCGTCAGCACTAGCGGCAACCATTATTTACCTGGTTTACAAAAACCTGAGCAGGACAAGAAAGAACATGACACAGCTACAACAGCTGCATGACCACGTAAATGAACAAAAGCAAAAACTTGAAGCTGCATTACTTGAGTTGGATAAAAAGAATCAGCAACAAAAACGAATTATGGGGGTTGTGGCACATGACCTGCGAAACCCCGTCGCTTCCATATTCATGCTGAGCGACATGATTTTGGATGACCGGGAAGATGCCAACGGGCGAAAGGAGTTGGTGACCCTGGTAAAATCCTCTTGTCAGCATTCCTTAAACCTCATTGAAGAAATACTGGAAGCAACTAAGCTTGATAACCTGAAAGAACTCGAAAAATTTCCCACCAGTGTAAATACCCTCGTGTCCAATACTGTGGAGATGATGCGGATGAAAGCGGCCGGTAAAAACCAAAGCATATCACTACACCTGCCGCACACCGATATAGTAACCAGGCTAAATGCAGAAAACATAGAAAGGGTACTTGCAAACCTCGTGAACAATGCAATAAAATTTAGCGATGAAGGCGCAGAAATAGATGTCAAACTGGCAAAGACAGATTCGGGCGCTTTGGTAACGGTCAGGGATCATGGCGTAGGAATACCGGAACATTTACAAAACAAGGTCTTCGATATGTTTACTGAAGCCCGGCGCCAGGGAACCGCCGGGGAAGCTACATACGGCTTGGGCTTATCCATTTGTAGGCAAATTGTCGCCGCGCATGATGGCGAAATATGGCTGGAAAGCGAAACAGGCAACGGAAGCACATTCTATGTGCAGCTCCCAATAATGGAAGAAGCACATTAATTATTACTGATCCCTCCCTGATTCATTACCGCCTCCAACTGGCACTGACGAATGGAGCCGTAACACTATCCGCAAGCTTATTAAACAACACCCGCTAGCGTTTATAGCTTAACCTTCTTTCTTCTCATCTTCTCCAATATGCACATGTTCAACTACCTTCTTAGTTGTCTCCTGGCTTTGTAGCGACGATTTACTCTCCTTTTCGTAATGCTCTACAAAAACGGCATACTGGTTAGGATATATTCTGCAACCCTTACATTGTGCATATACCCGCGTGAAGACAGCTCCAAAATATAGTATGATGGCTGAATAATACACCCAGGACAAAATAAGGATGATTGACCCCGCTGCGCCGTAACTGCTCGAAATATCGCTTTTTGCCAGGTAAAAAGCGATGGCAACTTTCCCAATCAGGAATAAAAAGGCTGTAAACAAAGCGCCTGCATACACATCCCTCCATCTTATCCTCGCGTCAGGAAGTACTTTGAAAATAATAGCAAAGAGCGTAGTAATGATAGCCAGGGTCACAACCAGGTTAATCCCGTACACAAGGTAAACGGTGTAATCGGCCAGCAGCTCTTTCAGCTTATTGCCCATGGCTTCAATAATAGCATTAATCACAAGCGATACAAGCAGGATAAAACCCAGGCTTACAATCATCGAAAAACTCAATAGACGGTTGATAACTAACTTAAGTAATCCTGCGGTTGGTTTAGCCTTTAGATGCCATATATCGTTGATAGAGTCCTGTATTTCTGTAAAAACACCCGTAGCAACTATAACAAGGGTTGCCACACTTATTATAGTAGCAATAGTTGAATCCCCTGATACTGCAGCATTTTTTATCAGGTCTTGTATCTGTGTTGCACCCGCAGGACCCACCAGTCCTGATATTTGATGATAGATGGATCCCTCAATCGCATCACGTCCGTAAAAAAACTGCAGTATGGTGATAATCACTATCAGCATAGGTGCTATTGAGAATACGGTATAATAGGCAAGGGCTGCACTCTTTTTAAGAATGGCTTTCTCTCCAAACTCCGATCCGCTCTGTTTGAGCATCGCCCAGTAATCTTTAAGCTTAATTTTCATACGCGGGTTACTCCACTAATGTTATGCCGAAACAGGTGTCAAATCATCCTCAATAAGCTCAAACTCAGTCTGTTTATCAACGCTTCTATCCTCGGGCAACCCGGTCATTTGCACAAAAAAAAGCAGCCTTTGCGGCTGCTTCTGCTTTTATATTTCACTTATTTACTTTTTAGGGGCCTGCTTTTTTGGCTTAGCCGGAGTAGCAGGTTTTTTAGGAGCGGTCGGCCTTTTCGGAGGATTCAATGCCTTATCCAGTTGATCAATGTAACGGGCAATGTCCTTATTATCCGGATCAAGCGCCTGTGCTTTCTTAAACTCCTCAAGTGCAGCCTTATAATCCTTGGAGGTATTTACATAATGGCTTGCCAACAAGCTATGATGATAAATGATGTTCGCCTTGTATTTTGATGTATCAGTATACATAAACGTCAGGTAACTTTTAATAGGGGCCACAGCTGCTACACCAGTAGAATCCTTAGCCTGCGCTACTTTTACTGCGCCCAGGTAACCATGAAGCTGATCAGGATTTTTTTGACGATAAAGCGCATACATGCTATCTGCGAGTACATAATCTTTAGCTGCCAGTGCCGCCTCTCCCATATTGTAAACATCAAAGTTGGATGGGGAAGGATTCAGCGACCAGCTTGTCTTTAACCACTTCAACCTGTCGGTGTGGCGATTAGCCGAACGGTATATATAAGCTATTGTATCCGCATACTGAATTTTATTGCGCTTGATTGTATCCATCTCGTACACTTTTTCAAGCAGGCCAACAGCCTGATCCTCGCTTCCCGGAAAACGCTTTAGTACAGAGGCGCCAACCACATAGTGCTCAGGTAGTATTTTATCTTCAGGTGTAGATGCAAAGTATTTTTCAATAGCTTGTTTAGCCTTCATTGTATCACCAATCCTGTCATAATTATACGCGTATAACAACTGAGTCTTCGTAAAATCCTTGCAACTGCCATTCGCCATTTCATCAGCTTTGGCTATCGACTCCTGGTATTTACCTGCACGGAACAGGTAGTCAGCATAGAAGAAGTCTATCTCGCATGTTTTATCATCCTTTACAATGTTCATGTACTTGTCCAAGTATTCCTTAGCAGCATTTACATCGCGATTGGAATAAAACGAAAACCAGGTAAGGTAAACCGGGGCAAAATTAGGATCTGCACCTACAGCCTTACCATACCACTCGTTCATCAATTCGGTATTTTGCTGGCTTTCATATATACGGCCAATGCGGTACATGGAACGGGCATCATTTGGCTTGCGGCGTATGGCTTCATTGAAAGCTTCTACCGCATTTCCACCGTGTTCGCTACCCATTTTAAGATAATTAATACCGATGTAATAAGGGATGTCAGCATTTAACTTATCTATTTCTGATGCAGCACGTAGCTTTTCAATACCGTACCTCGTATCGCCTACCTTACTGCTACCATCGGCGTTTGCACGGCCGATAGCTAACAGCACATTAGGATCATCACCCTTTTTCGTTCTGGATTGGGTTATAGCTTGTTCAAAGCGTTGCTTAGCCGTATTAATATCTCCGCCACTCAACAGTTCTACATGCCCCATTCCTACCAGGATATACGGATCATTAACACCGTTCTGCAAAGCATTCTGGTAAAGTGTCTTCGCCTGTCCTATTTCTTTCTCTGCCAGCAACGCCTGTCCAAGCCAGTAAATGGCTTGTGCGTCTTTCGGGTTTTTTTTCACCAACTGCTGTAAGGTTTCCTTAGCCCTTGCACTGCGCTCATAATAAAGGAAATTCTTCCCTTCCTCTATCGATTGCGCAAGCAGTGAAGTGGCCACCATCAAAATCGTCAAAAAGGTCAGCACTGTTTTCTTCATGTGTTTACTTTCAATTTTAATTATACACTATTCTTTTATCAACCCAGACCTTTGCTGGAAATTCATTTTTGCCGGGGCAAGATAAGCTCTTCTAAAAATTAACTGCCCCCGCTCGAAAGTCATAAAATTCATCAGGCCTGTCCCCAGCCCGTCCCTGTTTTCTTTCAAAATATAGTACAAAGGTCTCCTGAAGGGATACTGCCCGTACTGTATAGTCGCTTGCGATGGCTTGGCGTACACACCCGTGTCCTTGCATAGCCAGCATTCCAGGAGGGCAAATTTAATCTTGTCCAGGTAAGCCTGCTGCTCTGGGTCCTGTTGGTTACCTACCCAACTGCTGCCCACGAAACCAATCGCGTCCGGTCTGCTTGAAACCAAGTCCACTACTTCTTTGCTTCCATTTACCGCCTTCACATTCTTACCAAAAGGCTTCCCCTTTAGTACACTATCCATCAAATAACGCACAGTACTCGTGGCATTGGTGCCATCCAAAACCACCGTCTTATTCTGATAAGAAGTGCCCGTCAACAGCCTGGCAACATCTTGTTTTGTAAACACAGTATCCTTTGAATCTGCATGTACAATCATCGATACGGCGTCGTAAGCCAGTATGCCAAACGTGGGCTGGTACTTTAATTTGCTTTTAAAGAACTTAATCTCCTCGCTATCCAGGCCCCTCGCTACAATGATCATTCTTGTACTGTCTGCCTGCAAATCCTTAAAACACTCAACTTCCGGTTTGTAACTGGCTACAATCTTTGCCCCTGGAAACGAAGATTCAAATATTTTGATTTGTTCTGAGATAACAGGTTTAAACGTTTCATCTACACTAATGTTAATTGTTCCCTTTGTTGGGGTGTCCCGGTTATCAGGCTTTTGTTCGCCTTCACTGCATGAAAACAACAAGGTTACCAGCCACCCGAGCAACAGTAGCTTTTTCATTTTAATATTTCTGCTTTATTCCCCTGTATAACCTGAAACCTCCGTATAGCAGGCAAAGGCCACCAAATAAATATCTCATCAGTTCATCCATATCCTGCACCTGTGGTATCTGCCATTTAACGCCAAAAAACATCAGCGCGGCCATGGTCAGAATAAGAACGCCCATACCCAGGTCATAGATGGTGCGCATCAAGTTATAACTCTTTCTCTGCTTACTTCGTTCAGTATTATCCATTTAACAAACTGTTGTAAGAATCTGTAACGCGGCAAGTTATGTAAAATTCAAACCGCCCCAACCCCTGTTTGCCGCTAGTGCAGCAATATTTTTACCACTTTTTACATCAGGCTATATTCGTCAGTATTCCGTAGAGGTGCCACCTGGGGACCCGTCTGCTATCTTTGCCAACATGAAGATATTGATGGTATGCCTGGGCAATATATGCCGGAGCCCGCTGGCTGAAGGAATCCTAAGACGTAAAGTGAAGGAGAGGAAACTCAACTGGATCATTGATAGCGCGGGCACTTCAAACTACCATATTGGCGAACCGCCCCACGAGCTTAGCCAAAAGGTAGCCCGCCTCTATGGAACCGACCTTGAAGGGCAATGTTGCCGGCAGTTTGTAAAAGAAGACATGTTGAATTTCGACAGGATTTACGTGATGGACAGCAGCAACTACAATGATGTAAAGCGAATCAGTGGCAGCTTATGGAATCCGGAAAAAACCGACCTCATTCTCAACGAAATCTATCCCGGAAAAAATAAGGCAGTGCCCGACCCCTGGTATGGCACCGAAAAAGATTATCATGACGTTTACAACTTGCTCGATAATGCCTGCGATAGAATAATAGATAAACTTGCACAACAGTAAATACTAAAAAAGATATTCAAGAATGCCGTAGTAAGGGAGTTGGCAGATAAAATTCCAGTAATCGTCTCACCATAAGGTCAAATTTGCTGGGAGGGGTTCTGTGACAGTGCTAAGGGAGTGCTGATGTTGTGCTAATGCTCTGGAGATGTATTGGAGACGTAGTGCTAATCGAGTGCTATACGAGTGGTAATCGAGTGCTATACAAGTGCTAATCCAGTGTTATACAACTGCTACTGTAGTGCTGACCTCCAAAAAACCCATTTTCTCATCCTTATAGAATACTTCATCCACTATTAACGTTTATCCATCCGCCAGTTGTTTATTTTTACCTTATAATTTCAGGCAGGTTCATGAGAGTAACAAAATACAATTTCCTGGTTTTCTTTGTCCTGGCCTTTTTTACCAAAGGCTTTTCGCAGGCTACAGCCGTTAACGAAAAAATGGACATCGTGTTTCATAACACAGCCCAGATGCTGCAGGCTATTCACTTCCAGCCAAAGCACTGGAACGATGGTTTCTCCAGGGAAATTTATACGTCTTATTTCACAGAACTTGACCCCAGCCGCAAACTCTTTCTCGCTGCTGATACAGCCAAACTTGGTAAGTTCAAATTGCACCTGGATGATGAACTTGGCGGCGCAGAACCCCTTTTCTTCAAAAGCATCAACCAGCTTTACATCAAACGGATTGAAGAAGCAGAATCGATAGTGAAAGAGACACTTTCAAAAAGTTTCAGCTTCAATACCAAAGAAGTCTTCGACACCGGGGAAGAAAAACAACTATTTGCCGCCAACGAAAAAGAGCGAAAGGAAAAATGGCGCAAATACCTCAAATTCAGCACGCTTGCCCAATACGATGAGTTGCTCACCCAACGTGAAGCCGATTCATCCAACCACGCCACCGATGCTGAACTGGAA
>JAEZDR010000023.1 GCA_023433265.1 Bacteroidota bacterium
ACCATTCTCTATGTCTTTGACAACCTGTCGTTTAATCTCTTCACTAAAGAATCTCTGCTGCCTAACACTAATTTTCTTTGCCATAGAATTAACCTCCTTTTTGGTCAACCTATGTTAGGCACGTACAAGTGAATGGTGAATAGTGAATGGGCAATAGGCAATCGTGAATGATGGAAAATTGGCTATTACCTGTTCAATATTTGGAGGGTAAGATAGGGGGAATGGTGGAGGCGGAAAATGATAAATGTCATGAGTAGCGGCATTAGGATTTGTAAGACCAGGAGATTGGAGTATTCAGTGGGGCTAGATAGAGGCATATTCTCTGAGAATGGCTGCTGTTATTACCTATTAGCTGTTCCGGCGGAACAGAGACTTCACATAATCAGGACTATGATATTTATCATTTTTATCGTTATTCCTCAATAATGAATTCTAGAAAACTCCACCAGGAGTTACTTTCAGTTTTGATAACAAGCAGCCATGTGAGCTATTGGCTGTAACAGATTCTTCCATACACCAATTTGAACTAAAACTTCATCGCTTATGAAATCCTATTTATTTTCAGTGCTCACTCTCTTCTGTTGTAATTTTGCAAGCGCGCAGTCAAGTATTACCTGTGGCACACCTGTTAGGTTTGATACCGCTTACCCAATTAACGCCTCAGCAAAATTTTATGGAGAGACCAACAAATGGCCAAAACCTGCATGCAAACAAGCTAAAATCAGGGTAGCTTTTCAGACATATTTCTCAGTGGAAACGGGTTGTGGGACATCGGTGGATTCGCTGCTGATATTGGCGCCACGTCAATGGTCATGACTGGAGCACCTGGTGCAACTGGAATTAGTACGCAAAATATTGCGCATGAAATGGGTCATTGTCTTGGCCTCTACCACACGTTTCATAGAACCGCATGTGATATATATTATAAACTAAATTTTGTTGACAATAGGGCTGACGGCGAAAACTCTGCCTTTTGCGAATTTGGAGGTCTAACAAATCCAGCAGATCCGAGCAGTTATTGTGGTAATGGTTGGTGGGCGGGGGATTATGTTGAAGATACATGGCCGGATCCTAGTGTTGGAATTTCATATAGCGTTGTTGATTGTATTGAGCAACACCCGGCTTGGGATGTGCAATGCGGACCCGGTACAGCAACACAAAACTCTATAGGTGGATGCGTTTTTGATTGGAGGCCTCTTGCAAACAACATAATGGATTATGATATTGCAGCAGGATGTACTCCTGCTTTCACTCCTGGACAAGGTGAGAGAATGTTGAAAGCGATCGCAAACGACATTGACATTAATAAGACAGTTGAAAAAGATGCAGTAGCTGTTAACATCGAATCCTCATCTCCTTTTAATATCTGCTCAGATGCCTCTCCGATAACGCTTACCGCTAAAACGTCAAGCAATTATTATTTGATTTGGAATAACAACAGTAAGTCAGCTTCAATCGTTGTCAACCCTAAAGTTACTTCTACTTACACGGCTACAGCATATAGCGAGTGTATGGTTACACAAGTAACAGCAGTTACCTTTCATGTCAATGACGATGTGAAATTAGATATCACAGGAGCTACAAGCATATGCTCTGGCAGCACAAATATACCATATGGAGTTGATGATCATGGCAACTCGAATTATGATCCGTCTGTTGGTGTCTGGGCTGTTATGTCAGGAATCGCTTCCATTACAAGCGATGGGCATTTGAGCGTTCCGGCCTCTACCTCTGGCATTATCAGGATTTCATATAGTACTACCAGTAATGTTATGGGGTGTAATGTAGTGGCTGAGTATGAAATCAATGTTATACCAGAGTCCACAACGGTTACAATAACAGCATCTCAAAGCTCAGTTTGTTTAGGTGAATCAGTAGTATTGACTGCATCGTCAACATATACAGGGTTGAATTATTTGTGGAACGGAAGCTTAAGCGGTTCATCTATAACAGTCACTCCGAATACTACTACCAACTACGTTTTAAGTGTTACTAATTGGCCCTGTCCACGTAGATTATTAACCGGAGAAAAAATTATAACGGTCAATATACCGCCGGTATTAGATCCTATTTCAGGGTTAAGTCCAAGAATTTGCGCTGACCAAGTAGTAAGCCTGCAATGTACCCCTGGTTTATCGGGTAGCAGTTTTTGGGAGTGTTCCACACTTGGAAACTTCAGTAATGCTTTGTCTCCTACAACAGAATTCAGCACAAATGTTAGCGGTGACGTCTTGGTGTCCTACACCTTGACCGACGCTAATAATTGCGCTTCAACAGTATCGCAGCCAGCTTTTGTTTATTATGAAACATTGCAGATCACTGGACCGAGTTCATTATGTCTTGGTAATAATTCTGTGCTGCAAGCGAACAATCCCGGAGGTACATGGGCATCTAGTAATAAATTGATTGCAAACATTGACCCCGTTAGTGGATTGGTGAAAGCTTTGAGTCCAGGAACAGTTGATATTAGCTACCATTGGACAGGTTGCGGCCCTGAGGTAATTGGAGTTCATACTATAACGGTTATAGCTCCGCCGATGATTGTACAAAGTAAGAATCTTTTGTGCTTGGGTTCAACTTATAGTTTTACATCGAATGTTACAGGAAGTTGGATAAGTGATGACCCAGCAATTGCAACGATAAGTTCTGCCGGATTAGTTACCCCCCAGGCATCTGGTTCTACAACAATAAAATTTCTACCAACTGCAACAACTTGCCAGACCGGCTTACTGAGAGTACCTATTACAGTAGTTGACTGTAGTGTTAATATACCTTGCAGCACAGTCGTATCTACTACCATTTCCGGAGGCTTAAGAAGCACAGTGTTCAATCCCGACAATTATATAATTGCCAGCGACCTGGATATATCACACGGGACTGTAACCTTTCAAAATGCTCAAGTTATAGTTAATCCAGGCGTGACAATTACAGTGAAAAGTGGTGCCACACTTGAAATACTAGGTAGTCATTTTTACGGCTGTATGGGTATGTGGCAGGGTATTGTGATGGAAGACGGCGCTAAAATAAGGATTGATAAGCTATCAACTGTGTCTTCTTTGATTGAGGACGCCTATATTGCTGTTCTTTTTGAGCCCTCTAACCCTGTTCTAAATTATAGTGAACAGTTTATTTCCATTTCAAATACAATATTTAACCGAAACCAGGTATCTATTAAGCTAAGCAATATTGCAGACGTGGCGGGAACATCAACTTTACAATTTCCAATTAACATTTACAATAACATATTCACAAGCAGAGATATTTGGTTTAGTCCAGAAAACATAAACTGGGAAAACATCAACACAATTAGGCAAACGACTGTTACGCTGTCCACGCCTTTTAACAGCACACCGTTAAGCTACACTTCTCCTTATATAGATAACAGCATATATATTGACAATAATATTAGATCCTGGCTTAAAGACGCCGGAGGGAAACCTGATGTAGCAATCATTATTTCTAATTATGGCTCGAAGACTTTGACAGGCGAATTCAAGTCCATACTTATAGGCCATAGAGCCACGGTTGAGCCACTCGGAGAAGGAAATGCAGGTTTGGTAGAACAGAATACAACCATTTTTGATAATCATAATGTCGGGGTCAAAGTTATAAATGCGAACGTGATTATTAACAACTGCACCTTCCAAAAGCCCTCAGATAATGGCTATATCAGCGAAACTCAATCAGGTGTTGGAATACTGGTAGAAAACGCTGGATTCCCACGATCATTTATTGTGGAGACACCGGAATTTTCAGCAAAGAATGCTTTTTTTGATTTGAACAGCGGTATTTGTGTTGGCGGAAGCGAAAATGTTTCGATAAGTAGATGTGATTTCAGAAGCAGCCAGACGTTATCCTCAATTGGTCCGAAGGGAACGAACGGCATTTATGGAACGAACTTCTACTTTGACAAGGTGGCTTTGAATGAAAACGATTTTGCTAATATCAGAAATGCGGTTCGGTATTTAACCGGAGGTGGAAGGGGAATGATCGTAAAATTTGGTAGCCTTGAGGTAAATAGGAACCAAGTTACCGATGTCCTACCTTCATTAACAGGAACAATAAGTCCATTTGTAGAACATGCAATTCATTTGCAAACTCTTATATATGGGGAGAACAATCAGCCTGTTTCAATTCTGTCCAACAATATCGATAAGGTAACCAATGGTATAATACTTAGTGGGAATGGTTGGAGTGGCTGTAATGTGTCTCACAATAGGATAACCTTGAGCCAAGACGTCACCGGAGGTTATGATCTACGCTATGGAATCCATATAGAGGGCGCAACAGGAAGAGCAGAGAATCCCGTTGTAGTTGGCGCCAATTTCATTTCAGGATACGATATGTCTGAAAACACTGTCGGTATTCAGCTCTCTCAGGTTACCAGGGCTATCGTGACATGTGACACAGTAGAAAAGCATATGCACGGTTTTAGGTTTGTTGGAACTAACCCGGTAACAAAATTCTGGGATAATAAAATAAATAGCACTAATCAATACGGGATGACATTAGCAAATGATGGGGTGATTGATAAGCAGGGCAATGAGCTCAACTCAGCGCCAGGACTGGCAGGGCAGCTATGCAGCAGCAACAATATTTGGGAAGGCGGACTGGCTGAATGGAATAATCCCGGGCAGTATATGACATTTACCGATGGAAGTGAAGCTTCGAAATCACCTCTTGTTATAAGGAATGCTTTTAGATTTAATCCTGACGGTTCTGGGCTATCAGATCAAACTTATCCAGGGGCTAAATACAGCACAGCGGACAACACGCTAATAATTGCAACTGGTACTGAAGGGATATGTAAGCGTTGTGCAACGGCAGAAGCCCCACCGGAGCCTGGAATGATCAAAAGCCTGCTGGAGGAGATAGCCGACGGAACAGTAAGCTTACCTAACGATGACCCTGAAGAGCGTTTGTTCGTAATGAGACAACAATTGTATGAATTGCTGAAAAGCGATCCAAGCCAACTAGTTAACAGTAATTGCCTGCAGCAATTTTTGTACAACAATCATTGGAGTAATCTTGATTTTATCTACTACGCTGGTCGTTACCTGGCTGATGGTGATATGTTTGCCGTGCAAACATTGCTGGGTTCCTGGCCGGGACAGGGCAATATGGATGAAGCTTTCCAGAACTACTTTCAATGGATGGTTGATATGTATTATACGCCGGGCTATACACCGGACTTGAATGATGTGCTTCAACTTGCAAACAAATGCCCTCTTAAGTATGGCACTGTAGTATATGCGGTAAGGAATCTTTATAATGCACTTACAAATGAAATTAACCAGTTCGATGATCAGTGCGACCCACAGAGCAGGAGCGCTACACCACAAGGAACGCAGTTCATCAGGCTAAACCAACCAAAGAAACCCCAGGTTCAAACAGAAGGCATTAGCAAGGCTAAGGTGTACCCGAACCCGGCAGGGGAAGTTGTAAACATTGAGTATTCTAGTATTAAGCAAGTTGCTGTTACAGATATCACTGGAAGGGTTGTTTTGACAAGAAGCTTTAACGGAGAAAAGACAATTCAGCTTAACATTCAAAACCTGTCAAAAGGCTTATATTTACTAAAAATCTACAGTGGCAACCAACCGGCCGTTACTGAGAAGCTAATTGTTGAGTAGTATGCGTTACGCACTTTTCTATACAAAGAAGCATAACCTCTTGGTGGTGCTTCTTTTGCTTAGTTGGACTGTGGTTTTTGGGCAGCAGAACCTTGTGCCCAATTATAGCTTTGAAGACTACACCACTTGCCCTTCGGGTGCAAATCTATATAATGTACGAAACAATTGTCAGCCCGACCTTTGGTATAAACCAGATTTAAAACTTGCAGCATACTATAATGCATGTGCAGTGGATCCTGCTGATTATAGTTATGTTCCAAATCATTTACTTACGTCTGGATTAAGCTACCAATTAGCCCGTACTGGCGTAGCATACATCGGAATGTTCTACTATAACGGCGCAGATTCAAGAAATTATTTCCAGGTAAAACTCACTGACAGTTTAAAAAAAAACAAGTGCTATTATGCAGAGAGCTATGTGAGTCTTGGTAATTCCTGGAAACGGGCTTGCAACAATCAGGGAATGTTGTTTACCAAACAAGCTGTGTATGTGGATACCAATGCCATCCCTCTTGTGAAGCTTCTTCCGGCTAACCCACAAGTAGTTAATCACGGGAATTCAATTATATCAGATACTTTGAATTGGGTAAAGGTGAGCGGAGTTTTCGTAGCCGAAGGCGGAGAACAGTATTTAACATTGGGCAATTTCAAGAATAATTTGCAGACTGCTTCTGCAGTAGTGAATCCCTCCGGAGGCTATGACGGTGCGGGGTATTATGTGGACGACGTTTCTGTTTATGCACTTGACAGCTTTCCGCTTCCTGCTGATGCGGGGCCGGATGTGACTATTGTTCCTGGCGATAGTGCCTTCATAGGGAGCTATACAAGTGGACTTACCGGAGTTACCTGGTATAACAGTAGCGGTGTTGTGATAGCAACAGGAAAGCCCTGGATAAAAGTAAGCCCGCCAACCAGTACGTTCTATATAATTGAACAAACGGTTTGCGGCAACTACAGCAGGGACACAGTGATGGTGGAAGTGTCCACAACAGTACCCCTCAGCTTTGTTGATTACAGGGTGAGCGTTATTGGCGAACAGGTGAGGCATGTGTTTACCACAGCCAACGAGGTAAATGTTGCTTATTATAACATTCAGCGCAGCAGTGATGGCAGATGGTTTACCAATATCGGGCGGGAAGAGGCAAGGAATGTACAGGAAAGCTGCTATGTATTCGTGGATCAGCGGCCATTGACCGGAACTAGTTATTATAGGATAGAAGCGAATCATCAAGACGGCAGTAAACAATACAGCCGGGTTGAAAAGGTGCAGGTTAACGCTCAAAGGAAAGGCATTGTTGTTTATCCTAATCCTGCCAAAGATGTATTGATTATTGAAGTTGCTGCGGCAGGAGAATTGCAGTTGCTGGACAATCTTGGCAGAGTGGTGAAGCAGCAGTCAATCGCCTTAGGCAAGAACAGTGTTGACCTCAGTGCTCTTGCACCTGGAATGTACGTGTTGCGGGTAATTACAACAACAGGAGTTATGGTTGAGAGGGTGGTGAAGGAATAGGAGTAGGTTCAAAATGAAAAAGTAAGATGCTATTTATAATTCGAAAAAAGCTTTTCAGCGGCAGCGAACCGGCAGCCACTGAGAAGCTAATTGTTGATTGATATGGATTTGAAAATGACATATCTAGTGAAGTACAATGTTATGGTTTTACTTCATTTACTTTGCTGCCTTACATTGTCAGGACAACCTGTCAACCTTGTGCCTAATCCTAGTTTTGAAGACTATAGTATTTGTCCTTCTGCAGCCAGCATATATGATTTAAAGAATAATTGTCAACCTAATTTCTGGTATAAACCTGATAGAAAAGAGGCCGTGTATTATAATGCCTGTGCAGTCAATACGAACACATATGTTCCCTTTCATATGATTAATCCAGGTCCAAGCTACCAACCTGCGCGCACCGGTGTTGGATATATTGGAATGTTTTACTACAATGGTATAGATGGCAGAAATTATTTCCAGGTAAAGCTTACTGACAGCTTAAGAAAGAACAAGTGTTATTATGTGGAATGTTATGTGAGTCTTGGTAATTCCTGGAAAAGGGCTTGTAATAACCAGGGCATACTGTTAACCAAGCAGGCCGTTTATGTGGATACTAGTGCTTCTCCTTCGGTTTACCTTTTACCGGCTAACCCTCAGGTGGTAAATCATGGAAACCCTATTATTTCTGATACTTTAAACTGGGTTAAAGTAAGCGGGCTAGTGGTTGCAGAAGGAGGAGAGCAGTATCTAACATTGGGTAATTTCAGGAACAATATCCAAACAGCTTCTGCGGTTGTTAATCCTTCAGGAGGTTACGATGGAGCGGGTTACTATGTAGATGATGTAAGTGTGATTCCTCTCGACAGCATGCCTCTTCCCGCGGATGCTGGGCCTGATGTTACCGTAGCTCCCGGTGGCAGCGTATTCATTGGCAGTTATACAAATGGACTCACTGCAATTAGCTGGTATAACAACAGTGGCGCGGTAATAGCTACCGGTGTTCCGGGTATCACCGTAAGCCCCGCAACAAGCACGTTCTATGTAATTGAACAAACGGTTTGCGGCAACTACAGCAGGGACACTGTGATGGTGGAAGTGTCCACAACAGTACCCCTCAGCTTTGTTGATTACAGGGTGAGCGTTATTGGCGAACAGGTGAGGCATGTGTTTACAACAGCCAACGAGGTAAATGTTGCTTATTATAACATTCAGCGCAGCAGTGATGGCAGATGGTTTACCAATATCGGGCGGGAAGAGGCAAGGAATGTACAGGAAAGCCGCTATGTATTCGTGGATCAGCAGCCATTGACCGGGACTAGTTATTATAGGATAGAAGCGATTCATCAAGACGGCAATAAACAATACAGCAGGGTTGAGAAGGTGCAGGTTAACGCTCCAAGGAAAAGCATTGTTGTTTATCCTAATCCTGCCAAAGATGTATTGGTTATTGAGAGTACATCTACCGGAGAATTGCAGATTTTAGACATCCTGGGCAGGGTGGTTAAACTGCAAAGAATATTCGCCGGGAAGAACAGCCTGGATATAAGTGTACTGGTTGCAGGGTTGTATAGGGTATGTATAACTAGCCCGGCGGGACGGATAGAAGAGAAGCTGATAAAGGAGTAGGATGAGACGGCGCTACTGCTTAAAGGTGTTTCAAGACGTTAGGTTATCCACTCCACTGCCCGGTGAGGGGTGGAAGGTTATGGATACTTGCCGGAGCTATATTCATTTGCTGTGGGCACTCTATATTTCGAAAAGGCTGATAAAATGGATTTAGAAGCCCACAAGGGGCAGGGTAGGACTTGCGGCGCTAAATGGGGGTGCGGGTATTGGTTACCGGGTGTTTAGCATAAAAAGCAAGTGGCAAAAAGCTTCTAACTCCTACATTTGCGCAAAATACAATTATGGCAACCACATCCGATATCAGCCGCGGCATGATCCTCAAACTTGAGGGCAACCTGTACTCTGTTGTAGAGTTCGGGGAAAATAAGACTGCAAGAGCTGCAGCAAAAGTTTGGGCAAAATTAAAAGGGGTTGATAATAGTCGCACCATTGAGAAAACATGGAACAGCGGCGAAACTATCTTCCCTGTTAGAGTAGAAAAGAAGACTTACCAGTTTCTATATAAAGACGAGAGTGGCTATAACTTCATGGATAATGAGACTTTCGAACAAATCGTCCTGGCCGAATCTATGATAGATGCGCCGCAGTTTTTAAAAGACGGGGGAGAGGTATTCATATTTATCAATACAGAAACTGAGCTACCTATTGGAGCGGAATTACCGGAAAAAATTGTTTTGCAGGTTACTTATAGCGAACCGGGCGTGAAAGGTGATACCGCGACAAATGCTCTGAAACCAGCAACCGTAGAAACGGGGGCAACGGTAAGGGTTCCGTTGTTTGTAAATGAAGGTGAGATGATCCGTATAAACACAAAAACAGGTGATTACGTGGAGCGGGTTAAATAGATTTTCGCTTATAAAAACCCCATAGTGCTTTTAGGCAAAAACGGTTCATTTTCAGTCAAAAACAGGCTATTTTGTATAAAAAAGCCTATTTTGCCGTCCCTTTTTGAATAAAAATTCATCAAAACCCCAAAAAATAATTATGGACTTTAAGCAAATTCAAGAGCTTATAAAAGTTATAAACAAGAGTAATATCGGGGAGATTAGTATAGAGGAAGAAGGATTTAAAATTACTATCAAACAGAAAGAGGAAAACGTACAAACCATCATAGCGGCTCCACAACAGCAGCAGTATATGCAGCAACCTGCATTCCAGGGGCAGCAGATGCAACAAAGCCAGCCTTCTGCAGCGCCAAGCCAGGGTGGAGCAGCCCCAAAGAGCAGTTCTGATTCGATAAAGACCGACAATTTAATTACGATAAAAAGCCCAATGATTGGAACTTTTTACCGTAGGTCTACTCCCGACAAACCCGTGTTAATTGAGGTTGGTGATGAGGTTGCTCCAGGAAAAGTAGTTTGCATAATAGAAGCCATGAAGCTTTTCAACGAGATTGAAAGTGAAGTGTCTGGTAAGATAGTTAAAATACTCATTGACGATGCTAGCCCGGTGGAGTACGATCAGCCACTTTTCCTGGTTGATCCATCTTGATAGTTGGTTAGTTCCAATACCCGTGTTTAAACCGGAAGACGATATATCCCTAATGCCCGCTCCTTAAGAGGAGCCATTCATAAAAAGTGTTGGTAAAGGCGGCTCTTGCTTCGTTTACCGACACATTTTAAACTACATATGTTTAATAAAGTACTTATTGCCAACAGGGGAGAAATTGCACTTCGTGTGATTAGAACCTGTAGAGAAATGGGAATAAAGACAGTGGCTGTTTATTCCACTGCCGATAAAGACAGTTTGCATGTTCGTTTTGCCGACGAGGCCGTTTGCATAGGACGCCCACAGAGCAGCGAGAGTTACCTGAATATTCCCCACCTGATGGCTGCTGCGGAAATAACCAATGCAGACGCTGTTCACCCTGGTTATGGGTTTTTGGCTGAGAATGCTAAGTTCTCGCAAATATGTGCAGACCATGGCATTAAATTCATTGGGCCCACGCCTGACATGATAAATGCGATGGGCGATAAGATGACTGCCAAGGAAACTATGATTAAAGCCGGAGTACCGGTAATTCCCGGTAGCGATGGTTTGCTTGAAAGCCTGGACCAGGCAAAATCACTAGCCAAGGACATGGGCTATCCTGTGATACTTAAAGCAACTGCCGGTGGTGGAGGCAAGGGGATGCGTGTGGTTTTTGAGGAGAGCGAGATGGAGCGTGCCTACGATACTGCTAAAGCTGAAGCCGGAGCAGCTTTTAAAAACGATGGCATTTACATGGAGAAGTTTGTTGAAGAGCCTCGCCATATCGAAATACAAATTGCCGGTGACCGGTATGGCACTGTGTGCCACCTAAGTGAAAGGGATTGCTCCATCCAAAGGCGCCACCAGAAATTAGTTGAGGAGTCCCCATCGCCGTTCATGACGCCCGAACTAAGGCAACGCATGGGAGAAGCTGCCATAAAAGCTGCATCTGCCATAAATTACGAGAGTGTAGGAACGATTGAATTTTTAGTAGATAAGCATCGCAACTTCTACTTTATGGAGATGAATACCCGGATACAGGTAGAACATTGCGTAACTGAAGAGGTAATCAACTTCGACCTGATTAAAGAACAGGTAAAAATTGCGATGGGAGAGAGGATAAGTGGAAAGAATTACGAGCCCCAGATGCATGCAATTGAATGTCGCATCAATGCTGAAGATCCTTACAATGACTTCAGACCAAGCCCTGGGAAAATTACTGTACTCCATACGCCCGGCGGCCATGGCGTAAGGGTTGATAGCCATGTATACGCCGGCTACACTATTCCGCCATACTACGATTCAATGATCGGGAAGCTAATAACAGTAGCTCAAACAAGAGACGAGGCAATTGATACGATGTACCGTGCATTGAGTGAATACGTGATAGAGGGAGTGAAGACTACGATTCCATTCCATCTTCAATTGATGAAAGATGAGAACTTTAGAAGCGGAAACTTCACAACAAAATTCCTGGAGACCTTCAAGCTCAAATAAGATACACAGTTTTGATTTTTGATTGTATGCCGGCTACGCCGGCATTTTTTTGATTAGGCGATAGTGTAACAAAAACAGTTGTACACCTGTACGATGCGCCTGAAAAGAACAAAGTATATTCGCACTTAGTACCTGAACCCTATCTGTTTACCCGGATAAATACAATAATGATAGCAATTGACAATAAGCTGGTGAGTGATGAAGTGATAGAAGAACATTTTGTATGCGACCTCAATAAATGCAAGGGAGGCTGTTGCGAGGACGGTGACGCCGGGGCTCCATTGGAAAAGCAAGAATTGAAACACCTGGACAAAATGCTGCCGGAAATACTACCCTACCTTTCCAATGAAGGCAAAAAAGAGATTGAAAAGCAAGGCAGGTATCTCTACGACCAAGAGTTTGGCTGGGTAACCCCTACCATTAACGGAGGTATTTGTGCGTATGGAACCAGGGATGAGAACGGAATAATAAAATGCGGAATTGAACAGGCATACCTGGATGGCAAAATAAAATGGAAGAAACCTATTAGCTGCCATCTTTATCCCATCAAGACTAATGTAAGCAGGTTAGATCCGGAAATGGAATATGTAAATTATGAGCCAAGACAGTCGCTCTGCAGACCTGCGTGCAAGCTGGGTAAACAACTAAAAGTGCCTGTTTATAAGTTTTTAAAAGAGCCCTTAATAAAGAAATACGGCAAAGACTTTTACGAAGCACTTGAAGCCTACGCATTGAAGTATAAAATGGATAAACAATGAGTGCCAGCTCAAAATCCTTCTTAAAACGAAGCTTAGAAAAAGCATCTGACCTGGAACACAGGCAGAAAATAAACTACAACATAGGGAAATACAATGCTGTTGTTCCGATAGGAAAGCAACAGTTTACTAATCTTGATGCTATTCGTAACCTGGCAAATGCCAAGAAAGCAGCGTCGATAGAACGCCTTCATGAAAACCTATTATTGTTTGAGAAAAAAATAGAAGGCAGGGGGGCGAAAGTAATATGGGCAGAAAACAGCAACGATGCGCTGGCGGCTATTTTAAAAATATGCAGGGAAAAGCAATGTAGAACGGTGGTTAAAAGCAAGAGTATGGTAACGGAAGAAATCCATCTCAATGCCTTCCTGGAAAGCCAGGGCATAAAAAGCGTAGAAACGGACCTTGGTGAATACATACAGCAACTGGACGGCGAGCCACCTTACCATATTGTTACGCCTGCAATGCACAAGAGTAAAGAAGACGTTGCAAAGTTGTTTTTTGAAAAATTAGGTACTCCAATCAATTCATCGCCAGAAGAACTTACGCTAGTTGCCAGAAAGAAGTTGAGGCATGCATACGTTGCTGCTGAAGTAGGCGTTACGGGAGCCAACTTTATTGTTGCTGATAGCGGCGCCATTGTGGTGACCGAAAATGAAGGCAATGCCCGTTTGAGCTCTTCGTTTCCGAAGACACATATCGTAATAGCCGGCATCGAAAAGCTTATTGAGAAACTAGAAGATCTAGCGTTATTCCTGCCATTGCTGTCCACTTTTGGTACAGGGCAGAGGGTGACGGTGTACAACAGCATTATTTCCGGACCCGGTCAAAATGACGAAGCAGACGGACCAACTGACATGTATGTTATTCTACTGGATAACGGAAGAACCAATTTGCTTGCAGACGTGAAGGCCCGTCAGTCTTTGTATTGCATACGATGTGGCGCCTGCCTTAACGCTTGCCCGGTGTACAAAAACATAGGAGGACACACCTACGCTACTACCTATAGCGGCCCAGTAGGCAGTGTAATTACCCCGCATTTGAAGCAGCATGAGTACCAGCATCTCAGCTTTGCTTCTTCGCTTTGCGGCAATTGCACCAGTGTTTGCCCGGTTAAGATAGAACTCCACGAACTTTTACTGTACAATAGAAACATCAGCGTAAAATCTGGAAACAGTTCTTTAGCTGAACGTATTGCATGGAAGGCCTGGAAACAAGCGAGCCTTAGCCGCAGCATGATGAACATGGCAAACGGAAACATCAAAGACAAAGTGGTTAACCGCATTTTTGGCGGGTGGAACAAGCATAGAGGCGACCTTCAGTTTAGCTCAAAAACGTTCAACCAGCTTTGGAAGGAGAGGAATAGGGAATAGCATGGTAGTATATACACCAGATATTACACCCCGAATAGCGTATATTTTTAGAATCTTATTGCCAGCTATCGGCATCCAAAATTTCTATTTCGCGAAAAGTAAGGAAGCTTATTTAGAAGAATCTGGTGCCGCCATAAACTATTCAGCTTCCAGCATTAAAGAGAAAGAGCTTCATATAGTTCCGGGCAGGTTGTTATTGGAAGACGATATCAGGGAGCAGGAAATACACGTATTTCCATCTGCAATTGGTTATCCAGGCTTTTATGCAACCAGTGGCGATATAGATTTTGATGTGTTTGCCGCTTCATTTTACCTGATAACACGTTACGAAGAGTACTTACCACACCAAAAAGACCAATATGGAAGGTTTGATCACAAGGAAAGCCTTGCATTCCGGAATGGGTTTCTCCAACAACCGATGGTAAACCTCTGGTTGCTAATACTAAAACGGCAGCTTTTAAATATTTATCCTTCACTGGAGCTAAACCCTCCTTCTTTTCGGCTGGTACCCACTTATGATGTGGATATAGCTTACGACTATAAGGGCAAAGGCTTGATTAGAAATGCAGTGGGAGCGGTTAGAGATATCTTGTCGGCCAAACTCAATCATCTTTCGTCTCGTACTGCTACCTCATTAGGCCGTAAAAAAGACCCTTTTGATGTGTTTGACTGGCTTCATACGCTCAACAGCAAAACAAGTGAAGAAGCAATCTATTTTATTCTTGCGGCAGCAAAGAGAAGTTTATACGATAAAAATATATCGCCGGAGTCTCCGGTTATTAAAGACTTGTTGCGGTACTTAAGCAGTAGCGCTATTATTGGCTTACATCCTTCCTGGCAAAGCAACAATGATATGCAGTTGCTTAAGGAGGAAAAATCCGCGGTTGAGAAAGCTGTGGAGAAATCCATACAAAAAAGCCGTCAACATTACCTTGTATTCCGGCTACCCGAGACCTTTGAAAAGCTTATTGAATTAGATATACAGGATGAATATTCAATGGGGTATGGGACAATTAATGGTTTCAGAGCATCGTTTTGCCTGCCTTATCCATGGTTTAACCTAAAACAAAACACAACAACAGCGCTTATGCTTCATCCGTTTTGTTTTATGGATGCCAATGCCATTTTCGAAGAGAAGCTTACTCCTGACGAAGCAATTGAACAACTTCGCAACTATTTACAGGTTTGCAAAATGGTGAATGGGGAGATGGTAGTCATCTTTCACAATCATTTCCTATCAGAAAAAGCCGAATGGAAAAAATGGAGAAGGGTTCCGGAAGTCATTTACCAGGGCACAATAACTGACTTTATTTAACTGTTGCCCAAACCTTTTTATTAACGACTACAGGATATTTCTTTTTGAGTGTGTTGAGCCATTGCTTCTCCAATTCCTGCTGATAATCGGAAATAACAAGCCCCCTGGCATCTTTAAAGCTTCTGGGTTCTGGCGTAGGATGAACTTCTGCGACAACCATAAAAGAGTAGGACCCATCATGCTCATTCAACTCCGGAACAGAAACCCATCCCTGTTTAGCTGTAACGTTTTGCTTCACGGGCATCTGCAAGTTCTCATAACGACTGCTGTCGGCCATCACTTGCTGCTCATATTTGTTTACAACGTCCCTCCACCCCGAAAAGTCTTTTGAGAAAACAGCAACGAGTTCATCTGCCAACTGCTTTGTTTTTGCGGTAACAACGATGGCGCTAACTCCTGGTTGCCATAAATACTTGTTGCTGAATCGCTGATAATAGTTTGATAAGGCAGCAGTGTCCTCAGAAGATTTATTCCAAACATTCCGTTCCATTATAGCGAATAGCAGGTTGGCTTCATCAAACTCTTTGACTTGCCTCGCATAGTCCTTATTGAAATCCACAAGATGGTTACGATAATATTCTTCTCCGACAACGCTTTTAAAGTTCGTAAACATGCTGGTGTAATCTTTACTGCCATCTCCATTCGTAATTGGATTTACAGCTCTGACGTACCTAATCCACCGCGAAGCTTTTATTTCCTCTTTCGGGAAGGCAAGGATCGAAGTTTCGTTATCAATCGTTTTGGATGCATATCCAAATCTCTTTACAGCGCTATCAGTAAAAGCCCATAGCGATGCCTTATCTTTTAATAACTCTTTTGGTTTGTTAGCGTTTAACCAGTTATTGACTAACTGCTTCCTCGCCTCTATCATACGTCCATCCTTACTAACTTGTTCGGTGATAAAGGTGCTATAAGAGGCATCTGCCTTGCCTGCAACCGGCAACACTTCTTCAATCTTAATGATATTGATACCATATTGGTTATTAAACGGCTTAGATATCTCACCTGTTTTAGACAATGAAAACACTTGTTTTTCAAAAGAAGGGTCGTGAGTACCAACACCCACTGTAAAAGTGATGGTATTAGGATTATATTGGTTGTAATTACTTCCATATTGCTTAACAAGCTGGCTAAAGTCTGCTCCCCCTATTGCTGCCTGGTAAATTGAATCGGCTAATACTGATAACCTGTCTTTTTCATTCTGGCTGAAGTGAGGGGGTGTGAAAAGCAAGAGCTGCGTTACTTTTCTTTTCCCTAATGCATTTCTGTCGGATACTCTTTTGAATATGTGATATCCCGAAGCCGATCTATAAGGGGTGCTTGCCTCCCCATTTCTCAACTTGTAAACAATTGACTCTATTTCGTAAGGCAGTGTAAAAGCGGTAATAAAACCCAGGTTGCCATTGTTAGCCCTGGTTTGCTCATCTGTTGTAAAAGAGTTACTCACTGATGAGAAATCTTTGCCTGCTTTTAAAGCAGCGTAAGCATTGTCTATTTGCTTCCGGGCAGCACCTGAATCATTGTTCCTGATTTCCACAAAGATGTGAGCGATCTCAATGTCCTTTGAAGCGCGGGTAATCGCTTCGTCAGTCAACTTGTCAAGACCGGCCGCTTTATTAATGTATGTCTCGGCGATTTGTCTTCTAAAGTTCTCAGATTCCTGTTTAAAGGTTTCCTCCTTTTCAATTCCTGCATCCTTTGCAGCCTGCACCTTCAATTTGAAGTTGGTATATAACTCGAGATATTCTTTTAAAGCATCTTTCCGGTTAGCGGGGGTTGGCGTTTTGTCGAAAGCCGTCATAAATTCCGCTTTCGTTACCACCTTGTTACCGTAAGTGAAAAGAACTTGTCCATATGAAGTGGCAGCAATCAGAATGGCTATTGAAAAAGCAATTGTTTTTTTCATCGCTATGAATAATGATCTATTTTGTTTGTTTAGCTTTCAAAACTATCAACTCATGAAACTGTTCGAGCGAAAGCTTCTTAGCCATTATCCTTTTGTCTTTATCAAGTAAATACATTGTAGGCGTCTGAGACACATCGTATAGCTGCCTAAAATTTGGAAGATTAGAAGCCTGTTGGGTTTTCCTTACTTCTTCTGGTTCATAGGCATGGATCCATCCCTTTAACTTCAACTGGTTTATTTGTCTTTTCCAGGCAGCGTTTGCCTTAGCGTCAATATTGACAGCATAAATAGTAACCCCCAGGTTCTTCCAACTTGCATGATAAAAACTATCAAGACGTGGGGCTGTTTCCTTGCAATGTCCGCAGTTAGGGTCCCAAAAAAATATGAAAGTAAATGGGGTACCGATTCCGCTGAGCGTAACATCCTTGTTAGTAGAGTCGAGTAAATTTAATGCCGGTGCCTTTTCCCCGATTTGGTTGGTGATAAGGCTATACGCCCGGTTAAAGATATATTCCCTCTGCTTGGTGTTCAACCATCCTGTATCACCTTTCGAATAAAAGTTATTAAACAGAAAGACGAAAACTTTATCCTGGCCCATGATCTCAGGATTTATGTACTTATCAGTGAATTTACCGAGGAGATAATGAAACATATCAGGATCCGGGCGGGCCGATAGTAACATAAAGTTTACCTCGGGGATTATTGAATCGGCCACGGGGTATACATAATACTTGAAGTATTCATCAATCTTGGGATCAAAAAATGGCGTTCTTAATAATCTTCCATCTCCAAAATCAACATCATCCCAATAATGCTCTTTCACATAACGAAAAGGATAGGCGCTGTCTGGCTTGCCATTTATGACCGGTACGGGAGGAATTTCCGGTTTCTTCATGGTGTTAAAAAAGGTGGCTAGCATAGACGAAGGTTGTTCCTTCATTACCTTTTCCCTAAATGCATTCATTGCATCTTCTGCGGCCTTTAACTCAGCTCTGATTGAAGCACTGTCAGTTTTGTTTTGCGCTTTTTTCAACCTTTCCTGCGCTGCGTTTATTTCGGGTACCTTTTGTGTTAAAAACCTGGTATAGCTTGCGTATAAATCATTTTCCCGAGATCCACTAAAGGTAACATTGTTTATATCGGAGGTATCGGCTGTAATCGTAAACTGCTGGGTTTCGTCCATAAGGAAGTCGAAAAGCCGCGTCCTGTTAGCTGTCACAACGATGTAAATGCCTCCCGGAAGCTTGCTGTTTCCTTTAAAAACCGCCTGACTGTTGGCGTCCAGCATTGCTGAGTCTGCCAACCTATAGTTCTTTCCAAAATAACTATACACATAGACCAATTGGCTTTTAAGAGGGGTTAGCTTAAGCCTAATATTGTATCCATTTGCAGCCTTTGAAACAGAGGAGGATTGCTTTGGAACACTTTGCTTCGCCGGAACACGTTGCTGAGCTTCAGCAGTGAAAAGCGTTAGTAGTAAAAGGCACGCAACCAGTAATTTCCTCATTGTGTCTAAGGGTTTTCTGCGGTAAATTTATCCAAAAGCTTTGTTACGGCTGTTAATCAACTGCGAAATCTAAACAAGATGGGGCGCTAACGTTATTTTTGCGACGTGAAACGAAGAAAGAGGCACGCTGTACTTGAAAATCTTACGGTTGAAAACTATGCTGCAGAAGGTAAATCTATAGCCAGGGTAGAGGGAAAAGTAATATTTATTGAAGGAGCCGTGCCGGGTGATGTAGTGGATGTGCAGTTGGCGAAAGATAAAAAGGATTGGGCGGAAGGCAGAGCGGTGAGATTCAGCAAATTATCGACGAATAGGGTAGAAGCTTTTTGCAAACACTTTGGAGTTTGTGGTGGTTGCCAGTGGCAGATGTTGCCTTATGCACTACAGTTACATTATAAACAACAGCAAGTTAGTGACGTGCTATCGCGCATAGCAAAAGTGCCTTTGCCTGCAATCAATCCGATACTTGGGTGTGCGGAGCAAACGCGATACAGGAATAAGATGGAGTATACGTTTAGCAATAAACGATTTCTAACGACCAGTGAATTACAGGACAAGGAAATCTCATCTTACTCTGATGTTGCAGGTTTTCATCCAAAAGGTTTCTTCGACAAGGTAATTGATATTGATGTTTGCCACCTGCAAGAGCCTCCTACAAACGACATAAGGAAGTTTGTAGCTGCATTTGGCCGGAAAAACAACCTTCCTTTTTACGATATACGAGAACACCGGGGATTGCTTCGAACTATGCAGGTTCGGACCACAACTACAGGACAACTGATGGTAAACCTGGTTTTTGGTTATAACGATAAAGCAATCATCAGGGAATTGTTGAGCGAACTTCTGAAGGAATTTCCACAAATAACTACGCTTCTATACACCATCAATAACAAAAAGAATGATTCGTTATATGACCTGGAACCCAGCGTCTTTACTGGTCCGGGCTATATAATTGAAAAACTGGAAAACTTTTCTTTCAAAATAAGTCCTAAGTCTTTCTTCCAGACCAATACACGGCAGGCTGAAGTGCTTTATAAGGTTACGAGAGAATTTGCAGAACTCACAGGGAGCGAGGTAGTCTACGACCTTTATTGCGGTACTGGTAGTATTGGGATTTTCTGTAGCCAACAGGCAGCCCGGATTATTGGGGTTGAAACTGTTGCGGAAGCTGTGGCGGACGCCAGGGAAAATGCTGAGCTAAACGGGCTTGCACATGCTCAATTCTTTACAGGTGATGTAGTTGACGTTTGCAACGATACGTTTTTTGGTGACCATGGCAGCCCTGACGTTGTCATTATTGATCCCCCGAGGGCAGGGTTGCACGAAAAGCTGGTAAACAAACTGCTGGAAATTAGGTCACCTCTGATGGTATATGTAAGTTGCAACCCTGCTACGCAGGCAAGGGATATACAGTTGCTTGGCGCGCAATATGAGGTTACGAGGATACAGCCGGTTGATATGTTCCCTCATACTTTGCACATAGAAAACGTGGTGCAATTGAAACTAAAAAAATGATGAAGGCTCTTTATGACTGAATTCAGACCTACAAGATTTGAGATACTGCCGCCGGTAATTAAGAACCTGCTCATTATTAGCGGCCTTGCCTTTCTTGCACAAAACACGATTGGTAATTCCGCTAGTTTTAATATGGATAATCTCTTTGCCCTTCATAACTGGCAAAGCCCTCTGTTTAAACCCTGGCAGATTATTACCCATCTATTCATGCACGGCGATTTTATGCACCTATTGGGAAACATGTTTGCATTATGGATGTTTGGCTCAATACTGGAAAACCTATGGGGTCCCAAGCGTTTCCTGCTTTTCTATTTTGTATGTGGATTAGGGGCGGCATTATTACATATGGTATTTCTGAGCTGGGAAATAAATGGAATCCAAAGCGATCTACAACAACTGGAAGTAGCTTTTACACCTGAGAAGTTTGCTGCTTTCCTGGATAAACATTCTCTAAATTCAGACGCTGGGATGGTTGATAAACAGCAAGCACTTTATGCTATCCGGCAGTATATCAGCACGAAATTAGACGTTTCGACCGTTGGTGCTAGCGGCGCTGTCTTTGGTGTACTTGCTGCTTTTGTTTACCTGTTTCCCAACACTTACATTTACTTGTATTTCTTTGTGCCGGTAAAAGCAAAATGGCTTGGACTTGCGTATTTTGCTTATGAATTGCTGTTTGCCATTAGAAATTCTGCGGGTGACAATGTGGCCCGTTGGGCCCATATAGGAGGCGCGATTGTTGGATTAATTCTTGTTATTCTCTGGAAAAGGGACAGGCATAAGTTTTATTAAAAAGAGGAAAGGGGTTAAGGGTTATGAGCTACTCATCAGAAAATAAAAGAACGGGCATTTTGCTTGGAGAAAACAGCAATGCACTTACCTGGCTGATAATTCTGAACACTGTATTTTTTGCCTTCATCGCTATGATGAAGCTGGTTTATTTCTTTGCCGACTTCACTGAACCGCAGTACCTGCAACAGGTAGTGAATACTTTTGCGCTTCCCTCATCGTTCGGCGAATTTTTGTCTCAGCCCTGGAGCCTTTTCACTTTCATGGTTTCAGAGTACTCTGTATGGAGTTTGATTGTAAGTCTTCTCTGGTTATGGGCATTTGGTATTATCCTGCAAAGCCAGAGTGGTAATAAGGCGCTGATACCCGTTTATTTGTACGGAGGATTAGTGGGAGGCATCGTATTTTTAATTGCTCACAATGTGATACCAGGGATAGTTAATAACACGGGTAATGCTGCCTACCTGCTAGGGGCAGGTTCTTCGGTAATGGCTGTGGCTATTGCCACTACCACCATTGCACCGCAATACCGCCTGTTTCCTATGTTGCACGGTGGTATTCCCTTATGGATCATTACACTTGTGTACGTTGCGATCAACTTAGGTATTTCCGGTAACAGTGGGGCTACTCTTATAGCAAGCTTAGCAGCGGCTGCTGTTGGATATCTTTTTATGAAACAATGGAGTCGTGGAAATGATTACGGAGCCTGGCTTTATAGAATGGTAGATAAAATCGACGGTCTTTTTAATCCGGACAAAAAGCTGGCTGCAAAACGAAACGAGGAAGTTCATTTCTACCGTGCAACTACAAAGCCATTTGAAAAGAAGACTACGAATGTGCAACAAAAGCTTGATGACATCCTTGATAAGATTCATCAAAAGGGTTACCAACGACTATCCGAAGAAGAGAAGGAATTCCTGAAGAAAGTAAGCCAGGAAGAAAACATGCAATAAGAACGATAAAAGGTAAATCTCAGGTCCAATGCATATTTACAGCGGGTCTGCAGCGTATCTACAGCGTATGTGTAGCGTATCTACAGCGTTGCAACCATCAATCAACTTCGAGGCTACCCTATAGCAACCCTAACCTTTGCCTCATGGAAGGATACAGAAGACACGCTAAAAAATCCCATCATTATTAAAATAATATTTGAGTTTTGATGAATGTTTAGCTTATCGAGAGCTATTGTCGTCATCGCAGTAATAACTGCTGTTTTATACGCAGTTTCCTGTAGCTCTTTTTTATGGCCACCATCAGTGTTTCCCTATGGATTTGTACTTGCTCTTGGGTTTCCATTTTTATTTGTCTTACACCTGATAGCTACGATTGCCGTTTTTTTTACAGCCCGGAAACGCCTTGGAATCTTATTGCTAGTGCTAACATTCGTCGGGTTTCACAATATCAAGTCAACTATTGCCTTCAATCCCGATACTGAATTTTCAGAGACGAAAGCCCCGACGCACTTGCGGGTATTAAACTGGAACGTGGGCTATTGGCATACCCTCAATCCCAACCATTCGTTGAAAGCAATAGAGCGACAAAAGATGGTGGAACTGGTTGCTGCTTACAAACCCGATATACTTTGCTTACAGGAGCACGCGCAATCAAAAAAAGCGGGCAGGATTAATATAGTGGAAGCCCTCAAATCGTTGGGTTATGCTTATGTTTTTTATGCGAAAGAAGAGGACAGGCATAAGAGCTACGATGGCACGGTAATTTTCTCGAAGCTCCCCTTTGTACGGACGGCGTCGGTTGAAACAGGTTTGGGTTTTCGAAAGGAGCCACTTCTTTGGGTAGATGTATTGCTGCAGGGGAAGCCGGTTCGGGTAGCTACAGTGCATTTTCTTTCCTTTGCCCTTTTTAGCGGCAAAACAATGGAAGGGTCTCAAGCTGCACTTTTTAAAAATGCATACAAGGGAAAAGGCGCTATTGTTCGTAAGCTTGCTACAATTGGCCAGTTGCACGAACAACAAGCAGATACCATTAGACATTACCTGGACCAATCGCCTTTCCCGGTTATTTTGTGCGGAGATTTCAACCAAACACCCACCTTCTACACATTACAGCAACTGAAAGGCAATTATACGGACGCCTTTCTTTCAAAAAGCTGGGGTATTGGAAAAACGTTTAAATCACCCTCGCCTTTTTTACGCATTGATTACTGTTTTGTTGATAAAAAGTTACGGATTGTGCAAAACAAAGTCCACAAGCTTCCTGTGTCCGACCATTTGCCCGTTATCACGGACATAAGTTGGTAAAACACTTATTTTTATTGCAGTAATGAAGGTTTTAATCAGGAAGTTGACAAGACGCATATGTTTAGCTGCTACTTTGCTTGTTGCCATTTCGTTCCTGTTATCCTGTCTTGTTGAATTCGTTTCTCCTGCCAGTTGGTGGATCGTTTCGTTTTTTGGGCTGGCAGTGCCTTATCTTGTTGCAATATTGCTGCTCCTCGTCCTGTTTTGGCTAATTGCAAAGCCAGCATTTGCACTCATACCTGTAGCAGCACTTGCGATAGGGTATAGGCAGATCAATGCTTTTTTTGCGTTCAACATATCGTCTCAGCCTGTAGCACAGAAGTCGGCCGAGAAAATTAGAATATTGAGTTGGAATGTCAGGAATTTCGTTGCGATTACCGATAATAAGGAGCGGATAAAGCACAATAAACAAGAAATAGTAGCTTCCATACTAAGTACAAACGCAGACGTACTTTGCCTCCAGGAATTTAACCATTCGAGTACGAAAGGCGCGCAGGATGATAATATCTCCCTCTTTACAGCCAAGTACCCCCACTATCATTTTTCGAGGGACCTGGTAAAGAAGAATGGATTTTATGAGTATGGGAGCATCATTTTTTCCAGGTATCCGATTGTAAACAGGGGACGAATACGCTACCGCGGACGAACGGCAGAAAGCTTAGTTTTTATAGATATAGCTAAGGGCAAGGATACCATCCGTATACACACTACCCACTTGCAATCGTTCCGGTTTAATGAAGCAGATTACCAGGACATTGAAAAAATTCAACAACAGGATGATGAAACCCTCCGAGCCTCGCTCAATATCTTTCAGAAAATGAAAAGGGCATTTGTACAGAGGGGCAACCAGGCCGCGACTGTGCGGAAACAGTTGGATAAATCGCCCTATCCGTCAATTATTACGGGGGACTTCAATGATGTGCCCAATTCTTTTACCTGGTTTCATATTAAAGGCAACTATAGTGATGCCTTCCTTAAAAAAGGTTTTGGGGTAGGACGCACGTATATTTCACTGGCACCGACTCTCCGTATTGACTATATTTTATCGTCACCGAGATGGGAAGTTGACCATTTCGACATGATTGACGAGGCCCTAAGCGACCACCTGATGTTAGTAGCAGACCTGAAATTACTGCCACAACGCCCTGAAGACGTACCCCTCATGTTTACATTTTAGGACTAAAAATGATGGTGGTTGCACCCAACTGTTTTATAGAGAGAAAGATCAGAACTAATGAACCTGTAAACCTTTTTCGAAGGCGACACCTTATCCGTTTGCTGGCGCTGATTATTTTGCCAGCACTTAGATAGCATTTAGGGAGGCTTTAGGTATCACTTTTGTATGCTTTCATAATGCTTTTATGCAGCATTTAGTATAAGTTCATGGTGCTTTCATGGTGCTTTAGGATGGCTTTAGCAAGGCTTTTATAAGCCTTTTGTGTCAACTTAAGGGACTACAAGCCGAAGGCAGAAATTTCCTGGGCGTTGCCGATCCTGAATTTGGAGAGTTGAATGAACACTACTTCTGACCTATTTCCTTGTAATTCATAGAGCTCAGCCATTATCAGGGATCTATTTATTCACCCTTATCTTAACAAATTTTGCTGCGGAAAATCAGGTTTTTGAGAGGTAAAAAGGTTAGATTTGCCCACAACAAAAAACGGTGAAACCGCGCAAGGTAGCAACCCTGTTTTAGGGTGTACCCATCTCAAAATATTTATGGAAGAAAACCTGATACCCCAACAAACCAGCGACAACGACAGAATAATCCAGGTTAACATTGAAGAACAAATGAAGACGTCCTACATTGACTATTCCATGTCGGTAATAGTTGGACGTGCTTTGCCTGATGTTCGGGATGGGTTTAAGCCCGTGCACAGGCGTGTTTTATACGCAATGAACGAGCTGGGAAACAATAGCAACAAAGCTTATAAAAAAAGTGCCCGTATTGTGGGAGAGGTGATGGGTAAATACCATCCCCACGGTGATGCATCCATTTACGATACTTTGGTTCGTATGGCCCAGGATTGGACCATGCGGTACACCATGGTAGACGGGCAGGGTAACTTTGGCAACCAGGACGGAGATCCACCTGCGGCCATGCGTTACACTGAGGTACGGCTGGAGCGTATAGCGGAAGCTATGCTGAGCGACATAGAAAAAGAAACGATAGACTTTCAGCTAAACTTTGACGATAGCCTTAAAGAACCTACTGTACTACCTACACGCATTCCTCAATTGCTGGTTAATGGCAGCAGCGGTATTGCGGTAGGGATGGCGACGAATATGCTGCCTCACAACCTTTCAGAAGTTGTGGACGGTTGCATAGCTTACATTGATAATAAGGAGATTACGATTGAGGAGCTGATGAAGCACGTTAAAGCCCCGGATTTTCCTACAGGTGGTATCATCTTCGGAATGGAAGGAGTGAAACAGGCTTTACTTACCGGTCGTGGCAGGGTAGTGGTACGAGGTAAATGCCATGTAGACACCAAGCCAAGCGGGAGAGAACAGATTGTAATTACAGAAGTTCCTTACCAGGTTAACCGGGATTCACTAACCGACAGGATCGGCCAGCTTGTAAATGAAAAGGTAGTTGAGGGCATTGCTCACGTAAACAACGAATCGAACAAAAGAGAGGGAACTCGTATTGTAGTAGATTTGAAAAGAGACGCTGTAGCTAATGTAATTATCAATCAGTTATACAAATACACTGAGCTACAGACGAGCTATGGAATCAACAACGTAGCACTTAGCAAGGGGCGACCGAGGATTCTTAATCTTAAGGATCTGATTTCTGAATTTGTTGAATTCCGAATGGATGTTGTAATCCGGAGGACACAGTATGAGCTTAGAAAAGCGAGAGAACGGGCCCACATCCTACAGGGTTACCTGATTGCACTTGACCACCTGGACGAAGTAATACGTTTAATTAGAAGTTCTGCTACTCCTGAAGCGGCAAAAGACAATCTAATTAATGCAGGTTGGGGACTGGATGAGATTCAAGCCAAAGCGATTCTTGAGCTTCGTTTGCAAAGACTGACCGGGATGGAGCGCGACAAAATACGCGAAGAGTTTGACGAGTTGATGAAAACCATATCCCAACTTGAAGCTTTACTGGGCAGCGAAGCACTAAGGTACGACCTGATAAAGACAGAGCTGAATGAAGTGAAAGAGAAGTTTGGCGATGCAAGAAAGTCGGAGATTCAATACTTAGCCGATGAAATGAGAATTGAAGACCTAATTGAAAAAGAAGATGTTGTAATTACCATTTCACATTTAGGTTACATGAAACGCACTTCCGCTACTGAATACCGGCAGCAAAGGAGAGGTGGCAGAGGCGCTGTAGGAAGCAAGACAAGGATGGAAGACTATGTTGAGCACCTGTTTGTGGCTTCTACCCACGATACAATGATGTTCTTTACTGAGAAAGGGCGATGCTATTGGTTAAAGGTTTACGAAATTCCTGAAGGCGATAAACAAAGCAAAGGAAGAGCTATCCAAAACCTGATGCAACTACCTGCCGATGATAAGATTCGAGCGATTATCGACGTAAAGAATTTGGCAGATAAAGAGTTCATAACCAGTAACTACATCGTGTTATGTACAAAAAAAGGTGTAATCAAGAAGACTTTGCTTGAAGACTTTAGCCGTCCGAGGGTTACAGGTGTAAATGCAATTACTATCCTGGAAGGCGATGAGTTGCTTGAAGCAAAAATGACTGACGGCAGTTCGGAAATAGTGATGGCTGTCAAATCGGGGCGGGCTATCAGGTTTCCAGAAGAGAAGGTTCGACCAACTGGCCGAGGTGCGATAGGAGTAGGCGGAATTGAGATGGGATCTGACGATGAAGTGATAGGAATGATTTGCGTACATAAGGATGATCCTGAACGTACTATACTAGTTGTTAGTGAAAAAGGTTTCGGTAAGCGTACTGCGATTGACGAATACCGCATTACAAATAGAGGTGGGAAAGGAGTGAAGACCATCAACGTTACCGAAAAAACCGGAAAGTTGGTTGGTGTTCTTGATGTAAAATCCTCTGAAGATCTTATAATAACTTGTAAATCAGGCATTACGCTGAGAACTTCGGTAGCTGATATTAAGGAAGCTGGAAGGGCAACACAAGGAGTTAAGCTAATTCGCCTTGATGAATCGGACGAAATAGCTGCAATAAGTAAAATTGAAGAAAAGGATATAGAACTAAAAGAGAATGAGGATGATGCGACTCCAGAAGAAGGCATAATAGCTGGAGAACCATCTGCCGAAGATCAAGGTGGAGAAGAAACAACAAATGAATCTGAAGCTAAAGATCCCCTTTAACGAATAAACGAAAATCAAAAGACAAATGAAGAAGTTATTAATGTTAGCCATAGCCATGATAGGTATTGGACAGATAGCTTTTGCCCAGAAAAACTTTAAAGAAGTTGAAAAGTTCTACTTATTACAAAGGATAACTGAAGCCCGCAAGGAGTTGGATAAAGCACTGGCTAATCCGGAATTGGCTGGTAAGCCGGAAGCGCAGCTTTGGAAAACCAGGATTTATGCAGAGCTGTATTCCTCCGATTCGTCGCGCGCACTAAACCCAACAGCGGGTGATGTAGCGTTTGAAGCATTCAATAAGTACAAACAAATGGAGCCGGAGTTGAAGGAAATAAAAGAGCCCCAGGGTAGAAGGCCCATTCTAATTGTCTATAATGGCTTCCTTAATGAAGGTTCAAAGATGTTTAAGGATGAAAAATGGCGCGAAAGCTATGAATTCTTCAAAAAAGCTGAAGAACTGGGTGATTTTATTATCAAAAGTGGTTTTAGTTCAGCCGCCAATCCAGCAACCGCAATTGACACAGGATCTGTTCTTTATGCCGGTGTTGCAGCTCAGAATGCAAACTTGAATGATGAAGCTGCCAAATACTTTAGAAAGTATGTGGATCAAAGAATTGCAGGACCAAATGATATTGGGGTATATGCATACTTGCTTGAGTATTTTACTAAAAATAAAAACGAAGCGGAGTTTCAAAAGTACCTGGCACTTGCAACAGAAGTTTATCCGAAAGAGACAGACCGGTGGAACTATTTTAAAAATAAATACACTTCGGCCAATTTGAATCCAAAGGAAATTATTGAAAGGTATAAACAAGAAGATGCCGGGGGTAAGCTAACAGCGGATCAATATGGAAACTATGGTAGCTTGCTGGGTTTTCCCTCAAAGGATAAGCAGGAATCGCTTGACAGTGCCACGTTTGCAGAAATGAAACATGTGGGAGCAGAAGCGTTCAAGAAAGCATTTGCACTTAGCAACTATGGAATTGATGCCTACCATGCCGGTGCGTTGTATTATTTAGACTTCAATACCCTGGAAGACAGGTATAAGGCTAACGTGGGAGTTGCTGCTGCTTTGAAGGCAAAAAGAGAAGCTATTGAAAAAGAATCACATGTGGTTGTAGACAGCGCAATTGTTTGGCTTACCAAAGCTTATGATGCACTGAAGTCTGCTTCATCCCGCGACAAGATTGAGTCAGCTACTTTGAACAAGACGGTAGACATGCTCGCAATCATGTACGGATGGAAGAGGGATAAATCGAAGGTGAAGGCCCCTAAGGACTTTGACAAGTATGACAAGCTATACAAGAAGTTTGATTCCGAACATTCTAAATACTAGAAGAGAAGGCCGCTACAGAGCGGCTTTTCTTGCTTAGGACTACTTAACATAATGTAAATTATGACTGAAAAGGGGAAATAAGTTTCTTTCATTATCTATGTTGAATGCAACCAAGCATCTCAACCGAGTTGAGAGTGAGAAACGGCAACACAACACCTAACGGCGCTACCTGGTAATTGACAGTAACCTATGAGAAATAAATTAGAACAAATAGGATTCGTGTTGCATTTCAGCTATCCCTCAACAACAAGTTAGTTTTGGACGCACGGGAAAAGCACGTGTGACGAGAATGTTACTTTTCCTGGCGTTCTACGTACTTTTCTTCGCCTTTGTAATAATGTTCATGTGTAGCAACTGCGTCTGTTTTGGTTTTATCCATTTTCATCTGCAGGATGTTGACTAACAACGCAAACGTCATTGAAAAATATACATAGCCCTTCGGGATGTGCAGTTCCATGCCTTCTCCTATAAGGGATACTCCAATTAATAAAAGGAAGCTTAGCGCAAGCATTTTGAATGACGGGTGTTTGTTTACAAACCTGGAGATGGGTCCTGAAGCAAATAACATCACGACTACTGTTATTATTACGGCCGTATACATGATCCAGAGTTCCTGGACCATCCCTACGGCAGTAATAATAGAGTCGACCGAGAAGACAATATCGAGAATAAGGATTTGACCAATGACAGAACCAAATGTACTCGCTTTGATATTCTTGGAAGTATCGCCCTCTTCGCCCTCCATTTTATGGTGTATCTCTGTGGCACTTTTATAAATCAGGAACAACCCGCCTGCAATAAGGATAAGGTCTTTTCCGGAAAAACCTGTATCAAAAAGTGTAAATAAATCTCCTTCAAGCTTAAGAATCAATGAAATAATGCCTAACAGCGCAAGCCTGATAAACATAGCCAAGATGAGGCCTAGTCTCCTCGCCTTAGCTTGTTGGTGCAGGGGTAAACGGGCAGCAACTATTGAAATAAAGATAACATTATCCAGCCCTAAAACAACCTCTAAAAGTACCAGGGTAACGAGTGCAATTATTTGTTCCATAAATGTTTATAAATCGGGATGCGCGCGAAAATATCATTTCAAAATTAAAGCCACTCTCAAACCTGAGAGTTTTACACTTTCTATAGAACTGGAAAAATTAAGCAATGGGCTTACCTTCAACCCAAAAATTTACAGATGCGGTTTTTGTTGGTTCTCGTTTTGTTTTCATGTTTCACCCTTTCCTCTATAAGCGCGCAATATCAGCCCTCTTTCATCCATCCTGATTCTATTTCCGAGTACATTAAAAAAGGGATGCAGGAATACCAGATACCGGGGCTTGCGATTGTAATTGTAAAAGATGGCCAGGTAGTTCTTAAGCAAGGTTTTGGCGTAAAAAGTATGGAAACCAGGGAACCGGTTGACACAAACACTTTGTTTCTCATTGCAAGCAATAGCAAACTGTTCACGGGCACAGCTTTAGCTCAGCTAGAGCACAACAACAAACTATCACTAAACGACAAGATAACTAAGTATTTCAAGGATTTCAGGTTGTATGATTCCCTTTCCACCAGCCAGGTAACCATAAGAGATATGTTAGCCCACCGAATTGGAACCAAAACTTTCCAGGGCGACTTTACTTTCTGGAATAGTAAACTTAGCCGGAAAGATATTATGAAGGGTATGCGCTACCTGAAACCCGTAGGAAGCTTTAGGCAGGATTACGGCTATTGCAATAGCTGCTACCTTACAGCAGGGGAAGTTATACCTGTTGTAACAGGGAAACCCTGGGAGGTATATGTATACGATAGCATCTTAATGCCGTTACAGATGACCAATACCCACATGCTTTCGCAAGGCATTGATCAGCGAAACAATGTAGCAGTTCCCTACACCACAAGCTTTACCGGCGCGCCGGTAAAAGTGCCCTATGACAGGTGGGACAATCTTGGTCCTGCCGCGTCTATGGTCAGCAACGTTGACGATTTGAGCAAATGGCTGCTGCTGCAACTTGATAGCGGCCGCTATAATGCGAAGCAGGTGCTCCCATGGCCAATTCTTCAAAGAACGCGGGATGTAAATATTATTATCAACAGCCGAAAATCACCGAGGGTACCCACCCATTTTGTGGGCTATGGACTAGGATTGTTGAGCGCCGACTACAATGGCAAACAAATTTACTGGCATACCGGCGGAGCGTCTGGAATGGTTAGCAACGTATGTTTTGTACCAGAAGAAAAGCTAGGAATCGCAATATTGACCAACCAGGACAACCAGGTATTTTTTGAAGCCTTACGGTACCAGGTGCTAGATGCATTTCTTGGCGTTCCGTACATTAACCGGGCTGATCAATTCTTAAAACCGTTTATGGCTGAGGAAGAAAAGACCTTGAAACAAATAACGGAGTGGAGAGCCAAAGTAAACGCAAAAACTCAAATACCCCGGCCTCTATCGGCTTATGCAGGCACTTACCAACACGAACTATATGGCACCCTCAGCATATCAGCTAAAGACGACAGGCGTTTGACCATTAAGTTCAATACGCACAACAACCTTAGTGCAACGCTAAGTTACCTTGGAAATGAAGAATGGTTGCTGGAATACAACAACATTGAATATGGTATCCATACTATCGGTTTTGACATTGATCAACAGAGAGTAAATACTATTAATATTAAAGCAAACGACTTTATTGAGTACGATGCCTACAAGTTTAAGAAGCTAAAGAAGTAGGGAAGCTGCCTCTCTGGTTGCTCTTTTAATTAACGCTGAAACCTGCTGGCTATAATAAGAAGCTCTACTCACCTCCCCTATTTTTGCCTGTATGACTAATTATGCCATCGCCGATAACCTAAATCTCTTAGCACAACTACTGGACATTCACGGAGAAAACAGTTATAAAGCGAAGAGCTATTCTATAGCCGCTTTTGCCATTGAAAAACTGGATGTGGAATTAGCAGAGATGCCACAAAAACAAATTTTTTCACTAAAGAATATAGGCGAAGGTGCCGGCAAAAAGATCTTAGAATTATTGGAGACCGGTCAATTGCAGGAACTAGCTTCAATTATAGCCAAAACACCACCGGGCGTACTGGAAATGCTTAGGATAAAGGGACTTGGACCTAAGAAGATTTCATTTATCTGGAAAGATCTGAACATTGAAAGCCTGGGGGAACTTCTACAGGCATGCAGCGAAAATCGCCTATCCAAGTGCAAAGGATTCGGCGATAAAACCCAGTTGAAAATAAAAGAAGGGATAGAATTTTACCTAAGAAGCCAGGGCAAGTTCCTGTTTTCGCAGATAGAAGAATATGCACACCACTTTAACCAACTTTTGAAAAATGAGTTCCCTGGTTATAGCTTTATTCCTGTGGGCAATCTCCCAAGGCAACTTGAAGTGATAGAAGAATTAGAGTGGGTTACTGACGCAAATCCTGCCGCTCTGCTAACCTACCTTGAACAATTAGAGCACGAAGTAGTTGATAGAAGTACTGCCCGTTCCACCCTCCGGTCGCCAGACAACGTAACAATTGTATTCTTTCATGCTGCAAAGGACCAACTTGTTTCAGAAGCTTTCAGGCTCAATTGCAGTGAAGATTTTCTAAACGCATTTACCAAAAACTATGGCGAACCCAACAGCTACCCTACGGATGAGGCCATATTCGTACAAAACAAATTATCCTACATACCAGTTTATCTAAGGGAAAATCCATCCATCCTGGAGAAAGCAAAAGCAGATTCTCTCCCACTGGTAATCACCCCTGCCGATATCAAAGGCCTCATTCATTGCCACAGTATGTGGAGCGATGGCGCTGAGAGCATTGAACACATGGCGAGAGCTTGTATGGATCGTGGACTGGAATATATGGTCATCAGCGATCATTCAAAGACAGCATCCTACGCCGGCGGACTTACAGAGGACCGTATCCTGGCACAACATCAACAGATAGATGAGTTGAATACTAAATTGGCACCGTTCAAAATATTCAAGAGTATAGAATCGGATATCCTTAGCGATGGCAGTTTAGACTATGATGCTGCTGTACTTAATAATTTCGACATCATAATAACGTCTGTCCACTCTCAATTGAGTATGACAGCTGAAAAAGCTATGCCACGCCTGTTAAATTGTATCAGGAATCCATTTACTTCTATCCTCGGCCATATGACTGGTAGGCTCCTGCTTAGCCGGAATGGACTGCAGGTAGATCACAGAGAATTGATTGATGCCTGCGCAAAACATAACGTGGTTATTGAGCTAAATGCCAACCCGCGCAGGCTCGACATGGACTGGCGCTGGATTGAATACGCAATTGGAAAAGGAGTTTTAATAAGCATAGACCCCGATGCACATTCCATTCCTGAAATAGACTATACGCGCTATGGAATTTTAGTAGCTCAAAAAGCCGGGCTTATGGCAAAAAATAATCTTAGCAGCTATAGGCTTGCGGAGTTCGAGCATTTTGTAACCCTGCAACAGCGTAAGAGAAAGCTTTCCTAATTGCCGGTATTTAGCATATTGCCTTAGCTTTGTACAACCGACGTTTTAGTAAACGCGATTAAATTTGCAGTTGATTGTTTGCTGTTTTACCGGGTGCTGCTCAGTTATTTGAATCTTGCAGCCTTCTTCCGGCATTCATGCTGTTTTGCAAAGTGGCTGCATAAAGCAATTAGGTTTATGAAGAATATTAAGCTGATAGAAGTTCCTTCGGAAATAGGTGCAGGCACCAGGGGTGCGAGTCTTGGCATAGATGCGATAAAAATTGCTGCACTCGACTTTATGAGCAACTTTTTCGTTCACTTCCCCTCAGAACGCATACAGGTTGAAAACAAACTGTTATTTGAACCCATCGAATCGCCCTATGCAAAACGCATTAAGGGAGTTGCCACTATGTACGACAGGGTGAGTAAAGCAGTAGCTGAGACAATGAAGAGCAATTTCTTCCCGGTTATTCTTAGCGGAGATCATAGTATGGCAGGCGCTACTATTGCGGGAATCAAAATGGCAAAGCCCAATAGTAAACTCGGTGTAATTTGGATAGATGCACATGCAGATTTACACACGCCTTTCACTACCCCATCGGGTAATATGCATGGTATGCCCCTTGCAACCGCATTGAATGAGGATAATAGAGAAAAGTCAGTCCATGAACCGGATGAGGAAACTAAAAAACAATGGAACCATCTAAAGAACATAGGGAAGATAGCGCCTAAAATTCTTGCTGAGGACCTGGTGTACATTGCGCTAAGGGATTATGAAAAAGAAGAAAAACACATTATAGAGAAAAACGGTATTAAAGTTATTACTACAAACGAAGTGCGCCGTAAAGGCCCGGAAAATGTAGTACGCGCAGTTTTAAGATACTTATCGGACTGCACAGACATTTATGTAAGCTTCGATGTAGATAGTCTTGACTCTTCTATTTCGAAAGGAACAGGAACGCCGGTTAGTAATGGACTGAGGGAGAGAGAAGCAGAAGACATCGTAAGCAAGCTGATGCAAAACCGTAAAGTTTGCTGCTTCGAAATAACAGAAGTAAATCCGACGCTCGATAAGGAAAACATGATGGCAGAGATTGCATTCAACATATTGCAGCGGAGTGTGAATGTCTTGATGATGAGTTAGGACACGCATGGAGATTTTTAACTGATGCGGCTTGCGGTTTTCCATTCGGAAGAATATTTGAAGAGCCATTTTGACGTACCGGAAAAGGCTTTGACGCTTTAATTACGCTATCATTACGCTTTTAGTACGCTTTCACTACGGAGTCACCCCGAAAATTGATTAAAGTTATTAACAGAAACCCTAGGTTATACACATCATACCCTTAGTTATGCACTGTTACTTTGGCAGTTAGTGCTAACAAATACAGCGGCCAAGAGCTGGCGAGGCCTGGTACCGGGACATGAGGGAGAAATCCAAGCAACTTTAATTGCACTTATATTTTGACTACCTGAAATCTCTTGCTCCAGGAAATACCTCCGCTCCCACTTGTTGAGGCAGTTGCTGTGCGACCGCTAGCGCCGTGTCGTTGTAAAGACCGGGCAATTCCTCAGGCGCATTTAACTTGCGCAATAATCTTGAGATATCGTAACAAGATTTTACTATTACATGGACCACCTCCCCTTCTACCTGAAGCTTACCTTCTACCATAATAAGTTTCGACTGTAAGATCTCTTTTCGATAGGTTTCAAATAAGCTTTGAAAAATTACCAGGTTAGCAAAGCCGGTTTCATCCTCTATTGTCATAAAGCAAACGCCGGCTGCAGTGCCTGGCCGTTGCCGTACCAAAACAAGACCTGCTACACGCACCCAGTCACCATCTTTGGCGTGCTTCAAATCGCCGGTAGCTAACACATGATGTTGCTTCAACTTATTGCGTACAAAACTTACCGGATGTGCTTTTAGCGAAAGTGCAGTAGCCAGGTAGTCCTGCACTACATGTTGCCCGGTAGTCATTACAGGCAGATTTACCTTCTCTCCTATACCATCAGGCGATACCTGGCCAGTAAACATAGCCTGCGGTGTATCCCGCACCGATACCTGCCACAAAGCCTGCCTTCTATCCATATCAATAGAACGAAAAGCATCCGCATCGGCCAGCAACTCCAACGTCGCATTACTTAGCCCTGCATTACGTAACTGCAGCACGCTATCATAGGGTGAAGTTCTTGCCTGCAACAAAATTTCCGCATCTTCCTGTCGCATGCCCTTAATCTGCCTGAACCCTAACCTCACGGCTTTGTAATTACCACTTTGCTCTTCCAGGATATTATCCCATTGAGAATGATTAACATCTACCGGACGCACTTCCACGCCATGATTTTGTGCATCAATTACAATCTGTGCAGGCTGGTAAAAGCCCATAGGTAAGCTATTAAGCAGGGCACTGGCAAACACATCGGGATAATAACACTTAAGCCAGCAGCTTACATATACCAGCAAAGCAAAACTGGCAGCATGGCTTTCGGGAAATCCATAACTACCAAATCCCTCCAATTGCTTAAACACCCGTTCAGCATATTCGGCGGTATACCCCCGTTCCGTCATACCCTTTACCAGCTTAGTGTGAAATTGAGAAACCACTCCTTTCATTTTAAAAGTAGCCATAGCACGCCTCAACTGGTCGGCCTCCACAGGGGTAAAACCTGCTGCCACAATAGCAACATTCATGGCCTGCTCCTGGAACAAAGGCACTCCTAATGTTCTTCCTAATATTGCCTTCAGCTCATCTGAGGGAAATTCAACAGGTTCCTTACCACTACGCCTGCGCAGGTAGGGATGCACCATATCCCCTTGTATAGGGCCGGGACGTACAATAGCCACCTCAATTACGAGATCATAAAAGCAACGGGGCTTCAGGCGAGGCAACATGCTTTGCTGGGCACGGCTCTCAATCTGGAACACACCCACGGTATCTGCCTTACAAATCATATCATACACCTTAGGGTCATCTTGAGGAATGTTAGCCAGAGTAAGATGCAATCCGTAATGCTGTTTAGCCAAATCAAAAGCTTTCCTGATGCAGGTAAGCATACCCAGGGCAAGTACATCTACTTTCATAAAGCCTAACGCATCTATATCATCTTTGTTCCACTCTATGCAGGTACGGTTTTCCATTCGTGCATTTAAGATGGGACATAGATCAGATAATTTACCTCTTGTTATTACAAACCCGCCGGTATGTTGCCCCAGTTGCCGCGGAAAACCCATAAACTGCTTAGTAAGCTCCAATGTCTTCTTAAGGTGTAGGTCGCCTTCATTAAGTCCCTGCTGCGTTAATCGTTTGCCTTCAAACCACTCATCAGTGTATTCCCATATAGAAGCCGACAACTTAGAAATGGTATCAAGCGATAATCCCATTACTTTACCCACATCGCGTATGGCTCCTTTCTGGTGCAACTGTGTTACCGTAGCCACAATAGCGGCCCTATCCCGCCCGTATTTTTCATAAATGTATTGTATCACTTCTTCCCTCCTCTCATGTTCAAAGTCCACATCAATGTCAGGCGGCTCGTTACGCGCTGCGGATATAAAGCGCTCAAACAACAGGTCAAACTTTTCCGGGCTTACTGATGTGATGCCTAAACAAAAACACACGGTAGAATTAGCTGCCGATCCGCGCCCCTGGCAAAGAATACTACGGCTGCGGGCAAAACGTACAATATCATATACGGTAAGGAAATAAGAGGCATAGTTCTTTTCTTCAATAAACTTAAGCTCATGTTTAATGGAGTGCACAATCTTAGCTGGCAGTGGCTCTCCAAACATCTCTCTTGCTCCCTTCCATGCCAGGTAAGTAATTTCTTCCTGTGGCGTGTGGTTATCGCTAATAATTTCCATCGGGTATTCGTACCTGAGTTCATCAAGCGAGAAAGTGCAGGCTTCCGCTATTTCCTGCGTGCGGATAATGGCCTCAGGATAATTCCGGAACAGTCGCTGCATTTCCTGCTGTGTCTTCAGGTAGCGCTCTGCATTGGGATGTAATTTGTACCCGGCAGCATAGATAGTACACTTCTCGCGTATGCATGTAAGCACATCCTGCAGTTGCCTGCGTTGGGGATGATGGTAATGAACGTCGTTAGTGGCTACCTTATGAATGTTTAACAGCCGTGATAGTTCAGCTATCCGGAACAACTGCTTGTTATCATCACCCATATACCTCCGGATGGCTGCAATGTATAATTCATTACCCAATGCTTCTTTGTACTCCTGCAGTACGGTAATAAATGAAGCATCAAACCGGAACTCTTCGTTAAGCGACTCAGGGGGTAAGGCTATAAACTTAATTCCCTTGGCGTATGTATATATATCCGCCTTGTAAAGGCAACAATCACCTTTTTCTGCCCGGCTGTTGCCCAATGTAAGTAAGTTGCTCAGGCGCGTATAGGCATCCTTATCTGTAGGGTAAGCCAATAAGCTTACCCCATCTTTCAAATCCAGGCGGCAACCCGGTATAATGCGGAAGTTGTCATGCTTGCGGGCCGCAGCATGGGCACGTACAATGCCTGCAAGCGTATTACGGTCGGTAATAGCAATGGTACTATAGCCATAGGCCCTGGCCTGGTCCACTAACTCTTCGGGATGTGAAGCCCCACGAAGGAAAGTGAAGTTGGTAGTTACCTGCAGTTCTGCATACATGGAATAAGGTTTACTTAAGAAAAAATGCCATGCAAATACCAGCCATAGCTTCTTTCAGCATCATAATGGCCTGAACGGAATATCCAGTAGCGCTGGCCTTCTTCGTCCTCCACCGTATAGTAATCCCGGTGCTTCCCTTCCTGTAGCCACCACTCCTGCTCTATACGCTCAGGACCGTCAGCCTTCACTATTTTATGCAACTTTCCTTTGTACCTGAAGAGCATAGGAGGATAATCAGGAACCGGAGCCGTTACTTCTATGCTTTCCGGACGAGGGAAAAAATACAAAGGGCGCGGCCGCTCTACCTTCCATGTAGCTGTTGGTTGAGTGCGTAACGATTTAGTGCTGGAAAAAGAACGCTCCGGCCAATGGTGTTCTTCGGGCAGGTATCGGTTCACTGCCTCAAGACCTATGCGCAGCGAAATGCGGTCCAGCAACTCGGAAAGCCCGGTAAAACTTATACTACCACTATTGCTCCACAGTTTTTCCTGTGCAGGCGTATAATCTTCCACTTTTTTTGCTTCCAGTATAAAAAGTTCGATGCCTAAATCAGGCTCTATTTCACCCAACCTTAGCTCAAATAGCTTAAATAGGTGTGTCTCATGCACCGACGGTGCAATAGTGGTAATGTCCACAGTTTCTATCTTACCGTCAAGCCGGTAGCATTTTAGCGATGCTACTCTTAGCCCTTTACCTTCTTTACGCAAGCGTTGGCATAATCCATTTAATAGCTGCTCAAGCGCCAGTTGTATGCCCGGTAAGGTTTGTATAGGTTCCAGGCAAGGCAAGCGCTCATGGTAAGGTTCTGGCACTACCACGGCATCTATCATTTCAGCTTCACTTCCTAAAGCCTGCTTTAGCCGCTGTAACAAATGTGTACCAAACCTGCGCCTGAGTGATGTGCCCGTAAGTTGCAATAAGTGCTGTACCGTATGTAAACCCAACTTATACAGCTTATTTATTGTTTCACTTTCCAGCCTCAGGCAAGCAACAGGAAGCGGCTGCAAAGCCTCAGCCTGCAACGCAGCAGGCACAACCGGCATGCGGCCAAACCGTGCTACTGCCCATGCCGCACCTAAAGTATCTGCCATTGATACAATAGCCTGGTATCCTTTTGCTGCCAAGCGTTCTGTTATGTGGTTAACATACTGTAGCTCTCCACCCCACAAATGCGCACACCCCGATGCATCCAGTACAATACCTGCCGGCGTATCTATAGCAGCCGTAGGCGTAAATCGTATGCACCATTCGGCCATGCGTTGCAATAAGTGCGTATGCAAGCCTTCACGCTCATCTACAACCTCCAGTTCCGGGTGCAAGGCTCGTGCATCCGCTAATGACATACCTGTATATATGCCTTTTGATTCAGCCAAAGCATTTACTGCTGAAAGAATCATTCGCCCATGCACTTTTACTCTAACGGCGAAAGCAACATTGCATAAATGGGGTTGCTGCAGGCAAAACCAATCGGTAACAAGGTGGGGCAACCATATACTTACATACCGCTTTTTCATGTTATACAATTTTTCTTAGTGGTGCTATCATAGGTATAGCAGGAACGTCTGTTGTGGTAAGCTGGCCACCTCTCCACTCTACCAACCAACTGCGCGGCTTACCGTTACGCACTTTTTCCAGGGTTACCTGCCAGCGTGGAAAACCAGGGCCTATGGGTTGATCCTCGTTAGAGGAACTTACAGGAGTTACATGCCACCTTGCTACCGATGTAGTGGTATTCCTGCTTTTGGTTTGCCGTATAATAAAGGCAGTAACACCACTTTGCTCAACAGCAAGCTGCAGGCGGCGGCTTTGTGTAAAACTCAATTCGTTATGATAGCCCACTACTGCTTTGAGCCCTTCAAAACGCAGGCACTCTTCAAGGGTCCAAAGCACATCTTTTTGCTTTTGAGGATAAAGGAAAATTACCCGGTGAGGGTCTATACCAAAGCGTTTTAAAGCCGGTGGAAAAATGCAATGGCGGGTACTTATCCAAACAGCAATACCGGTAGTTAATAAGTTAGCCAATATGGCCGATACAAACCCAAAAGAGGCAGCAGTTTCTTCGGCCGACTTAGCACATAACTCATGTACGGCGCCCAATGGAAACTGCTGGTTTGGGAACGCCTGGTTAATGCATGCAGGCAATACCGGCTGCGCACCCGAATGGCTCACCGGTTTAAAGCCCTGCATACGCAGCACCTCCTGCTGCAAGGCAGCTATTGTATCGTGCTTAGCCATACTCATCCGCTAATTCTTAGCACAATAATACTAAATTATTTAGCGTACAAGTATTAAAAATCTTAGTATGCTCAGTTATAATGCATTACCCCCGTTACAGGATGCCGCCACCCAGCATAAGCCGCAGAATGCCTAAACCTATGGCTCCTATGCATAACATCACACCACTCCTCGATCGGCCAATAGCAGAAAAAATAAGCCCGACAATAGCAAAAGGAATGTTGAGCCAATTTAGCCAGCCTGGCAAGGGCACAAAAGCCACCAGCATACCAATGGCTGCTAATAATCCAAAGATGAATCTTAATGTTTCATGCACTAAGTTTAAGGGTACACCACAGGGTAGAATTGAACAAAATTAAAAGCAGCTTATCTTGCCGCCCGGAGACACCACAGCAAGGTACCAATTAATAGAATTATGGCTTCAGGATTATTTGCACTGTTGGATGATATATCTGCACTGGTAAAAGCGAGCGCTGCCAGCCTCGACGATGTGCCTGCACAGGTGGCAAAAACTACCGGGAAAGTATCCGGTATCGTCATTGATGATACGGCAGTTACCCCTAAATATGTCGTCGGACTAGACCCTTCCAGGGAACTATCTATCATTTTCCAGATAGCAAAAAAATCTCTTATCAACAAGCTGCTTATCCTTAGCCCTGCAGCTTTGCTTCTAGGCTATTTTGCTCCCTGGGCCATCACTCCAATCCTCATGCTAGGTGGTGCTTACCTCTGTTTCGAAGGATATGAGAAAGTTCATTCCATGTTTACAAAACACCACGAAGTAAACGTTGAAACCGAAGAGGTCAAAGTCATCACTCCTGAGGAATTAGAAAAAGAAAGAGTTACCGGCGCCGTTCGTACCGATATCATTCTCTCCGCCGAAATCATTGCCATTGCTTATAGCCAGGTGAAAGATGCTACTGTAACTAATCAAGTTGTTGTATTGCTGGCAGTGGCCGTGTTTATTACAGTAGCGGTGTATGGCTTTGTAGGACTAATAGTAAAAGCAGACGACATCGGTGTACACCTGGCACAGGACAAGTACAATAATAATACGCAGAAGTTGGGTCGCGGTATCGTGAAGTTTATGCCGGGCTTCCTCAACATCTTAAGTTATGTAGGCACTGCCGCTATGCTTTGGGTAGGCGCCGAAATTATTGCCCATGGTATTCCTTTTACCGCTCATTTATTACATAACCTGGAAGAATCCATGGCATCCATGCCTGCAGTTGGCTGGCTCATCAAAGTACTTGCTTGTGCTATTGGTGGATTGATAATTGGCTTCGCGGTAGAAAAACTTGTATTGCTGGTAAAGTCACTGTTTAAAAAGAAAATATAGCCTTGCTTTCACACATCTGTCCTCTATAAACGCACCATGTATTTTCTTAAGTATTCAGCTTTTGCTCTCTTAGCCTATATGTTCACTTCTTTCCTATCCACACATCCATTAAATCTGCAGCATGGCCTGTAGAATTATTTAACACGGAATATCTTTTATTCACATACTGAAATTGCCTTAGCGCAATCACACCAAAATATACAGGGTATCCTTCTGGTATCTCTACAGTCAATTTAAAGCCACCTATCTTATCTTTAATAGATAGTTTTTTACTCATTGCATTAACGCCTTCAAATTCTTTTGACTCAAAATCAATACCCATCACAAAACTACCAATCTGGTAACGCGTAGCATAATACAAGTTATTTATCACTGTCGGTTTAAACGTAGCAATATACTTTGTTGCTTCTATCTTAGTCTTAAAGCCCGATGCTATGAAATTGCAAAGTGAATGCTGGGCATTAAATGAAAAAGGTTTTAACCCCAACACAGCTTCTGTGTGAAAAGGGTGCACTGTAGTATTATGTGCACCTGCTATAACCTTTTTAGCGCGTACGTTTAGCCGGGTATTCACTTCACTGTCACTTATTCCTTTTATCGCTTCTCCAAAACATTTTCTTATTAAACCGGCTGCGGCCGACGCGTCTGCCATCAGTTCAGCATGCATCATAAACTTTCTGAAAGATGGATGTGTTTTCACTGTCTCGCTAAAATTCGGGTTCACCCGTCGTCCCACTATCCTGCCGGCCAGCCTATTGAAGTAAAACACCATATCTCCAATTCTTCCGGTTACTTTAATTGATCCTGTTTGATCTGCCATCTTCGAATATTTTCCTAAAATTCCGCATTCCGATATGCACGGAAAATGAGAAAAGTCAGTTTCAACCAGGTTCTAGCTAGGTTTTAGCTAGGTCTTAGCTAGGTTCTAGCTAGGTTTAAGCCAGGCTAAAGGTTATCTCAAACATATAGTAAGCTTGTTTTTACCTTACATCCATCATATACTGCTTAACCACTTTAGTTACCCTGAGATATCCTTGCAGTACTATCACGGTTTGTAATAGCTACACTCTCCTAATCCATTGTTGGCTTTTCAGCTCTGGATATAGGTCATCCATTTTATCCGTAAGAAGCATAGACTTAGCTTTTACCTATACTCTTTGTTTCTCTAAAATATTTCATCAAAACTGCTCGGATTCGTACCTTTCAGCCCTTCCTTTGTACAATAGCCATAAAGGCTGAAATGTTATAAAATAGGTATAACCAAAAAGAGACACATGCTTTTGAGAGTATCACCATTACGCAAATTATTGGCAGTTACAGGCCTGTTTAGTTTATCAACTTTTACACAGGCACAGGTAGCCATCAACACTACCAATGGCTCTGCCGATGCCAGTGCTATGCTGGATGTAAGTAGTACCAGTAAAGGACTTCTTTTGCCTAGAATGACCGAAACACAGCGGCAGGCCATCAGTTCACCGGCAAAAGGCTTAATCGTATACCAAACAGATGGCACCGAAGGCCTTTATTGTAATACGGGCACTACTTCCTCACCTAATTGGCTTTTTCTAAGACCAAATTGGTCCATCAATTCTTTATCATTCAACTCCTCCGGCACACTATCCTTAATTACTTCGCTGCCATCAACTATTACTTCTGGCAATGCAGCCTGGTTAAATGGCTTAAATACACTTACTGCAACAGGAAGCTTTGGTACTAACAGCAATAATCATGTAGACTTCTACGCAAATAACGTGGTAAGAGGACGAATGACTAACCTTGGCGAATTTTTCTGGGGAACTACGAATACTACTATCTCGGGAGACTTATTCGGAGTAGTATCTAGCGCTACTTTCCCATGGGCAGTCTCCGGCTATTCCTCAAATAATGGCGGAGGGGTATATGGCCAAATACAGGGATCAAATACCACTCATTTTGCAGGTGTACAAGGCGAAAACACTACAACTACCGGCAATTTTAACTCAGCCGGTGTTCGAGGCGTAAACTCATCTGCAACAGCCGGTACCGGTTTTCGGGCTTTGCTAGCAACCGGCCCTAAAACCGGCGTAATAGGCAATGTTACGGGCAATACTACATACAGCTTCGGTGTGCATGGCACTGCCCCCAGTACAACCATAAGAACAGGTGGCTTATTTGGTGATGACGGGGGTATTGCTATGGGTGCTGTGGGTTATTATGCCAGCAACGGAAATGATTATTCTTTTTACGCTTTTGGCAATATTTCAGGGTTAGATTTTGGAGCAGGAAGTGCCGGTGGAAAGATGAGCAATCAATTATCTGCATCCACCACCCATATCGGGTTAGGGGCATATGGTGGCCTTATGGGAGGCTGGATGCATGGGCTGGTTTACGGCACCATGGTAAAAGGAGAACGTTACAGTTTATATGTAGATGGTAAAACATTTACTAACGAACCTGTCGTTCAATTGGTGAGCACAGAAAATGGCAATAAAATTCCAACCTATAGCACGGCATCAATGCAACCTGATGTATATGCCAGAGGTAAGGGACAACTAAGAGAAGGCCGCGCGGAGATCACTTTCGATGCATCTTTCATACAAGCAACCACAGGTAAATCTTCCGACCTCTCCATTACAGTCACCCCTATGGGCAACTCCAAAGGAGTTTACATTGCCGATTACGATGGCAAAGGTTTTACCATTGTTGAAAACAGCGGAGGACGCTCCGATGTTTCCTTTTCATGGATAGCCATCGGCGTTAGGAAAAACAGCAACAATATGGAAATACCTGACGAGATATTGGAAAGTGACTTTGAAACAAAGATGGACGGCGTTATGCAGAATGAGCTGAAAGAAAACAATACTCCGCAACATTTCTGGTGGGACGGTAAGAAAGTAAGGTACGACAAGCCGCCCGTTAAGAAGCAATTAGGTACACCCTTCACAGGCGCAAGACCCCTCGAAACCGAGGGCACTAAAAATCAATAACCCACAAGCTAATTATGAAACGCTATTATCAAACAGCAGTAGGAACTATTTTCTGCATATTACTATTTGGGCTTACCACTTTGGCACAGGTTGCAATCAATACAACCAACAGTGCCCCCGATCCCACGGCTATGCTCGATGTAAGCAGTAGCTCCAAAGGACTGCTGATACCCCGGTTAACCGAAGCACAGCGCCTCGCTATTTCAGGTCCTGCAACGGGCTTATTCATATACCAAACCGATGGGTTGCAAGGATTGTACTATAATGCAGGTTCGGCACTATCACCAGATTGGAAACGCATCGTAAATGATGGTCTGGGCCTAAATGGTACTACAGGGCAAACCATTTGGCATAATGGCACTGGCTGGGAAGCCGCATCTTATTTGAATATAAACGCTACCGGCAATGTTGGAATCGGTACTTCTGCTGGTTCTGATTTGCTTACTTTGTCACAAACAAACAGTGCCAGGGCACTTTACTTACAAATCGGAGGTGCGTCCAACAGCTCAAATGTTTTGGAAGCCCTTACCTATGGAACTGGCAATGCAGGAGTATTTTCCATTTCTAATACCGGCAACAGCAGCAATGCTTTGTATGCTTCCACTAATGGTACAGGTTGGGCAGCGGCATTCTATGGCGGTACCTTAGTAAGAGGTCGCGGAACCACGAATTCTACGCAGGCATTTCGGATCGAAAACTCTACTGGATCATCACTTCTTAGAGTTTTCGATAACGGCAATGCCGCTTTAGGTGCCGTCTCTGCGCTTAACTATGGCGGTTACAGCTCAGTAGGCAGCTTAGCTAATAAAAGAGGTTTAACCATCGCGTCTGCCACCAGCTATACTGCCGACGCACCGGCTGTTCTTGAGTTGGTTGGATCTGCGACTAATGTAGGTGAAGAATTGGGAATGCTTGAATTTTTACACCAGTCAAGTAACGGCAGTACTTACAATGTAGCACGCATAGCTGCAATACGCGAAAACGCTAATCCCACTTATACAGCAATCGCATTTTACACTCGTAAACTAGCCACATTAAGTGAAAGGGCACGAATTACCAACGATGGATACTTTCATCCAACTTCAGACGGCACACAATACCTCGGTCTCAGTACCCATAGGTGGTTGGCAGTTTATGCTACCAATGGCACTATTCAAACTTCAGACAGGAGGCTAAAGAATAATATTAAACCTATACGGTATGGCTTAGAGGAAGTACTAAAAATGCAGCCTGTTAGTTATAATTGGAAGCAAGATGGCAAAAGCAAAATAGGGTTGATAGCACAAGATGTGCAGGCTTTGGTTCCGGAAGTTATTGAAGGCAAAGAAACCCCGAAAGAATACCTGGGTATGAACTATGCAGAATTAGTACCCGTGCTTATAAAGGCCATTCAGCAACAGCAGGAAATTATAAGTAAACAGGAGAAAAAACTGCAAAGCAACGATGAACAACATAACCGATTAGTCACGCAACAAGCTACCCTACGGGCAGAGTTGGATGCATTGAAAGCCCGTTTCATGGAACTCACTAAATCGCTAGAAACACTATTACCTGCTAAAATGGCAACAGCCCAACCAGAGGTGCAATAATCGCAGGCCTATCGGGTCTTCTTCTTTAAGGTATTTACCTGCTGCTGCAGGTTGCTAACCAGTCCCGCTAGTTGACCAACGTCCCAGCGTGGCTGCATATTCGTTTTTGAAATAACGAGTTGAGCTTTCCATATTTCAACTACGTCTTCTACAGGAACAGTATAGGGTTCATAAACAGGGTTATCGCTTACCAGGGTAAGCCTTGTTTTAGATCTTGTTTTTTCTACCCGCTTATATACAATACCATCATTACGCGATACAAGAATATAGGTGTTGTTACTTTTCAAATCCTCCATATCCTCAAGCCTCTCACCTACTATCACACTTCCGCTCGGCGTGGGAAGCATGCTATCCCCGGTAATTTCAAAAGCGCGGTAATTACCCGGCGCCAGCATGGGTAGCGTAAAAGTGTTTAGCTCATCTATAAACTCAGGATCTGCGTATCCGTTAAGGTAACCTGCAGCCGCCTTAACAGGTACAAACGTTATAGCGTTCACATCCGAGCTCATTTTCATCTTGCGCCGCTTATCCAGGTAGGTGCCAGCCTTTT
>JAEZDR010000043.1 GCA_023433265.1 Bacteroidota bacterium
GATTACTTCTTGTTTGCACCATAGCTGCGCTGTTTTCCTGTAAAAAAAGCGACAACAATCCCAACCCGGTAAACCCGTCAGGAGATTATATGGCATTTAGCCAAAACAGTACCTGGACCTATAGCACAACCACCGATGGTACTGCCGCACCCGATTACACGCTGACCATGACAAATAAGGATACTACGATAAATGGTAAATCTTATAAAGTTGTCGCCAACTCGGCCGGGCCTAATAATTATCAAGGCAAGGTGGGAGCAGATTATTACAGGTTTGGAAAAATTGAACCGATAGCGCCGGATGGTATAGAAGAACTTTACCTCAAGGCAGATGCTGCTACAGGAGGCACCTGGGGTATTACACTGCCTCCGACAGATATACCTGGCATAGGCACTGTGAATGCGAATGGAACCTATACTATTGTAGCCAGGGATATTACAAAAACGGTATTGACCAATACCTTCACAAACGTTATCCATGTAAGGCTGATTGGGAAAGCAAGCTCACCATTATTTCCCGGGATTCAGTTTACAGTTCTCACAGGCAATTTCTATTATGCTAAAGGAATTGGAATGGTTTCTTATACTTTAGAAACCACCATTCCAAACACCCCAACTTCTACCACCCAGGTAGATGTGAAGTCTTACTCAATCAAGTAAGCGTATGCTTCTTGTTCTGAAGAATATTTTCCAACGTCCATTCCAGTCGCTGCTGGAATGGATGTTGTCTTACAGGGCAGTCCTGTTTTGAACAGATAGGACAGCTAATCGGCAGGCATCCGTCTGTATGCACAAACATTTCCATTGAATCGGTAAACTTCGTCCGCACCAGCTTTTCCAATTCTATTACCTCATGGTGTGCTTCGTGGATATTCAGGTACCAGGGCACCGTCAAATGACAATCCATGTGGATGGTAGTCCCATACTTTATCATTCGCAGGTTATGTAAGTCCACCCAATTTACCCGCCTGTCTTCGTTCAGGATGGTTACTACGTTTCTCAGTAAATCCATGTCGGCTTCGTCCATAATACCTGCAAGAGACTTTCTTACAATCTGGTAGCCGTTGTAAACGATGAAGCAAGCCATAGCAAGTGCCAGTACTTTGTCTATCCAATACACTTTTGTATAGAGCATTATCACAAGGCCTGCAATTACTGCAAGCGTTGAATAAGTGTCCGTCTGCAGGTGTTTACCTGAAGCCTGCAATGCCAGCGATCCGTTTTTCTTTCCTATCCTGAGGCAGACAGCCCCGGCACCGTAATTTAATAAAGCAGTAATACCCACGAGTATCAACCCCCTGTCGAGGCTATGGATGGGCTGTTCCTCAATAAGATTCTTGATACTTTCGTACATGATAACGAGGCCTGCACCGATGATCATTGCCCCTTCAAGAAACGCTGAGACGAACTCTGCTTTTCCATGCCCATAAGGATGTTCCCTATCATTTGGCTTAGCGGCGACGTACAGGCTATAAAGACCCACCATGCCCGCCACTACATTTACTATACTTTCCAGTGCATCTGTAAGTATGGCAAGAGAATTTGTAATAAAGTAAGCAACTGTTTTAATGGCAAGCAGTACTACAGACAAAAGGCTGATCCATTTCTGTACCCTGAAGTTTTGCTGTGCTGCCTTCATTCTGGGGCAAATTTCGCGCTTTATTCCTACTCCTGGCAACAGCCGGTAAGAAAGCACGGACATGCAAATTCTTTACATTTGCGCACTAAGTAAAAACGATGAGTGTTGTTCAGTTGATTAAGGATGAGGCGGCAAGGGCGATTTCGCAACATTATTCCATTAGCATTAACCCTGGCGAAATAGCCGTTAATGCGACTAAGCCTGAGTTTGAAGGAGATTATACCATTGTGGTATTCGGGCTTGTTAAACAATTGAAGAAAAGCCCTGAACAGATAGGCGCAGAGCTAGGCGAACTAATGTGCCGGCAGAAAAGCATGTTCTCCGGCTTCAACGTAATCAAAGGCTTCCTCAACCTCGTTATAGCAGACGAATACTGGATCTCAGAGCTTGAAAAGCAGTCAGGCAATGAGCATTTTGGTGTTCACCAACCCAACAACAGAAAGGTAATGGTGGAGTACTCCTCCCCTAACACCAATAAGCCACTGCACCTTGGACATCTGCGTAACAATTTTCTCGGCTGGAGTGTTTCTGAAATACTAAAAGCCAATGGCAACGAGGTTATTAAAACCTGCATTGTAAACGACCGGGGCGTCCACATTTGCAAAAGCATGATTGCGTGGCAACGGTTTGGTAACGGCGAAACACCTGCTTCCTCTGGCAAGAAGGGCGACCACTTAGTTGGCGAGTACTACGTAAAGTTCAATGATGCCTATAAAAAGGAAGTTGAGGAGCTAATAGCCGCGGGACGTTCAAAGGAAGAAGCAGAGAAAGAGGCACCAATTATGAAAGAAACGCAGCAAATGCTGCTGGACTGGGAAGGGGGAAAGCCTGAAGTAATGGAGCTGTGGAGCAGGATGAATGGTTGGGTATATGAAGGATTTGACAGCACTTACAATACGATCGGTAGTGACTTTGACAAAATCTACTACGAGAGCAATACTTACCTATTAGGTAAAAACCTTGTTGAACTTGGACTAAGCAAAGGCATCTTCTACAGAAAAGACGATGGCAGTGTATGGATAGACCTCACCGCAGATGGGCTTGATGAAAAGATAGTGCAAAGAAGAGACGGTACGTCGGTGTACATAACACAGGACATCGGGCTTGCACAGCAAAGGCATGAAGAGTACGGTGCCGATGAATACATCTATGTGATTGGCGACGAGCAGAACTATCACATGAAGGTGCTAACACTCATAGCGCAGAAACTTGAACTGCCGGGGGCAGAAGGCATCTACCATCTTAGTTATGGAATGGTGGAGCTTCCGTCGGGCAAGATGAAAAGCAGGGAAGGCACCGTAGTAGATGCCGATGATATTGTGGCCGAGATGGTTGCTATTGCCAAACAAAAGACGGAAGAGTTGGGTAAGGTTGCCGACTTTCAGCCGGAGGAGTTGCAAGAACTATATGAAACAATAGGCCTCGGCGCACTAAAGTTTTTTATCCTGAGAGTGGATCCCCGTAAGCGGATGATATTTAATCCCGAAGAGAGCATCGACTTCCATGGGTTTACCGGGCCGTTTATTCAATACACACACGCACGCATTAAAAGTATTCTGCGGAAGACGGAAGGGTCAGCTACAAATGAATCAACCCCTGCGGGCAGCCTGCTACCGCTGGAGAGGAAAATGATTGTTTCGCTGGAACAGTTTCCCTCAATTGTACAGGAGGCAGGTGCAACCCATGATCCTTCCAAAATAGCTATTTTCATATTTGACATTGCCCGCACCTTTAATTCATTTTATGCAGAGCACTCCGTTGCCAATGCAGAGAGCGAAGAAAAGAAAGCGCTAAGGCTTAAAATAGCCCGCCTTACTGCACAAACACTAAAAACGGGACTGGCAATGCTGGGCATCAAGGCTCCTGAAAGAATGTAACTTAAACACCCTCATCGCATGTACAACTACCTCGAAAACATCTTTACCGGGCAGGAATACAATCCTCAATCTTTCTTTCTTATTGCAGGCCCCTGCGTGGTTGAAAACGAACAGATGGTGCTGGACATTGCAGGGGTGGTAAAAGACCTTTGTAACAAGTATAAAATTCCCTACGTTTTTAAAGCAAGTTACAGGAAGGCAAACAGGACAAGCGCTTCTTCCTTTACTGGTATAGGAGATGAAAAAGCTTTAAGGGCAATTGCTGCCGTGAAAGAAAAACTCAACCTTCCCATCACAACAGACATTCATACAGCAGAAGAGGCAGCAATGGCTGCCGCTTACGTGGATATACTTCAAATACCTGCATTCCTATGCCGTCAAAGCGACCTGCTGGAAGCAGCGGCTAAAACAGGCAAGATTGTAAACGTGAAGAAAGGGCAGTTTCTTAGCGGCGGTTCTATGAAGTTTGCGGTGGAAAAGGTAAAGCATGCGGGAAACAGTAAGGTGATGCTTACAGAGAGGGGCACCACCTTTGGCTATACTGACCTGGTAGTAGACTACCGGAACATACCGTGGATGCAGGAGCATGGTGTTCCCGTTGTTATGGATTGCACACATAGCCTTCAACAGCCTAACCAAACTTCGGGGGTAACCGGTGGCAACCCTGCAATGATAGGGACGATAGCAAAGGCAGCGATTGCGGCGGGCGCTGATGGACTTTTTATTGAAACCCACCCCGACCCATCAACGGCAAAGAGCGATGGGGCAAATATGCTACAGTTAAATCAGCTTGAGACGCTGCTGGAACAGCTCGTTAGAATAAAAGCAGCGCTGTAAACCATCGGCTGACATTAAGGGTAGCCACTGCAGCCCAGGCGTGAGCCCATATATATAACAAACGTTTTTACACCTCCCTACGAGGCGGGATTCCAAAATATCCAGGCAGTAGATTCTACACGCTCCTAGAGATACCGCAGAGGATTTCTTCTTGCAGAAAGGATATAATTCTTGATATTCAGCCAAAAAGCCATCATCATATAAACGATGACGGGAGAACCGAAAGTGAGGAAAGAAACATAAATAAACCACATACGAATGCGGCTGGTGGCTATTCCCATTTTCTCTCCAATAGCGGTACAGACACCAAAGGCCTGCCACTCAATAAACTGTCTCAAACGGTTCATGGTACAAGTATAGTGTTATTTTACTGCAATAATCCGGCCTATTGTTGAAATAAAAAAACCTTGTTATGCTTACCTTTGTCACACTTTTAAAATTATAAAACACTTTAGTTTCATGGCATTTGACATTGAAATGATAGAAAAGGTGTACGCCGAACTACCGTCACGCATTCAAAGTGCGAGGCAGAAAGTTGGCAGGCCCCTCACCTTAGCCGAGAAAATCCTGTACTCCCACCTCCACCCTGACACAGAACTGCAAGCATTTGAAAGAGGTAAAAACTATGTAGACTTTGCCCCAGACCGGGTTGCCATGCAGGACGCTACTGCACAGATGGCGCTTCTTCAGTTTATGCAGGCAGGACGCCCCAAGGTGGCTGTGCCATCTACTGTGCACTGCGACCACCTGATACAGGCTAAAGATGGTGCGAATGCTGACCTGAGTACTGCCATGACAACCAACAAGGAAGTTTATGACTTTCTTGCTTCTGTTTCAAATAAATACGGCATTGGTTTCTGGAAACCGGGCGCCGGAATCATACACCAGGTGGTATTGGAAAACTACGCCTTCCCGGGTGGGTTAATGATCGGTACTGATTCGCATACACCCAACGCAGGTGGGCTGGGAATGATAGCCATAGGCGTAGGAGGTGCAGATGCGTGCGATGTAATGGCAGGCCTTCCATGGGAACTGAAGTGGCCTAAACTTATCGGTATCAAATTAACCGGCAAGCTGAATGGTTGGGCATCAGCAAAAGATATTATCCTGAAAGTTGCGGGTATTCTTACCGTTAAAGGTGGTACGGGTGCTATCGTAGAATATTTTGGCGACGGCGCTGACAGTATTAGCGCAACCGGCAAAGCCACTATCTGTAACATGGGTGCAGAGATTGGCGCCACCTGTTCGTTGTTTGCTTACGACAGTAAGATGGCTGACTACCTGAAAGGTACAGGCCGCGCAGACATTGCAGAGCTGGCAAACGGAATTATTGAACACCTGCGTCCTGACCAGGAAGTTTATGACGATGCCGCAAAATATTATGATGAACTTATTGAATTGAACCTGTCTGAACTGGAACCCCATATTAACGGACCTTTTACACCAGACCTTGCATGGCCTATCAGCAAGTTTGCAGAAGCTGTTCGCAACCATGAGTGGCCCGAACAACTTGAAGTAGCATTGATTGGTTCCTGTAC
>JAEZDR010000058.1 GCA_023433265.1 Bacteroidota bacterium
GTATGGACGACAGTATAGCGGGTATTCCCTGCACCGATTCCTTTGCATTGGCAAAGCCATTATTAAATACAAGACTATTCTTAAAGAGTGAATCAAGAAACGGTGTTCGCGCTTTGCCACCAAACATACCCACATGTTTTCTTGACAGGCTCTCCACGATTATCAAGATCACATTAGGCCGCTGGAATATTGAATCTCCTGCACTTTCATGTATGCCATTATTAAATTCTGCAAGCACATATTCAGGAAAGTAATTACGCTCTTCAACTGGTTTCCTTTCTATGGTTTTGATAATAGAAAACGGAGAGTTCAGTACAGCCGGTATGTTTTTAACACTCGCAACCTCCGAGGCATGGATCAGGTCCAATGGCTTTTCCTGTAATCCGCCTCTCAGTGCTACCAGTAATATCCCGGCAGCCATTAAGAAAACTACCGACGCTGCCAGGTAATGCTTTATGTCTGCCCTTGGGTAAACCTCCTTCTTCTTGTACAAGTTGGCAGTTAATGCAAGCACCCAGGTAAACAAAACAAAAACTATCAACAGGTACCAGTACTCTTTTAGAAATACAGGCAACAGGGTGAAAAAGTCATTCCCCTTTTCGCCAGAAACAAATAGCAACGAATCGGCTTGTGAGCGTTTATGTATAAACGGAAAATAGGCCGTGTCAACCAGGTTGGCAAGCAGGCATATACTGTTAGTAATGATGAACAGCAAAGCGGTTATTTTGCGATATATCCTTCCCGATGTTCCGGGTATAGGCGCCAAAACAAGTAGCACAAACAATGCATTCGTCATAGCTACACTTGAAGCGTCAAACCTTGCGCCCTGGAGAAGTAAGCTTAGCAAGCCGTGGTTCACATCAAGTTCATGACGATTGCTTATAATAAAGATGATACGGCATGCTGTGTACAGGAGCATTACAACCAGCAACTGCATTCCAACTCTTCTTAACTTAAAAGCCTGTTTTTCCATTTAATGATGTTGCACGGCCCGGAATGAGAATGGCCAAAGCTATCAATGTGGAGGGTTACATTTAAAAAGGGTATTCAGGCAAAAGAAACAGGCATCAATAATCCTCTTTTCCATTATCAGTTTCATCGCCTCCCCCCAAACCGTATTCATCTTCAGATTCGCCTTCCTCACCTTCTTCGCCAAAGCCTTCTTCGTTACGTTGGAGGTCATACTTCTCCTCTATGTCCACGAATTTATCACCTAGTAAGGTGCGGGTCCCATATTGCATTGGCCCAATGCCCTCTTTACGGGTTATATGGGGATATTCAATCTTTGGGTTTTCTTCTTTGCTCACGTTGATCAGCTCCACCAGGAAAGTCCATTGCTTGGTGAAGTCGTACACGTAAATAAACTTCTGGTTTGTATCTCTTATCTCGCTTCCAATGCTGGTAGCACTCATAATGAGTGGCTCAGCTTTGTACTCCTTTTCATATTTCTCTAAAGAAATCTCGCGTCCTCTCAGCCAATTATCATTGCTGCGGTAGAAAGTTGCCTGGTGCTTATTATCAAACTCGTAAGCTTTCAGGATCGCAAAATGCAGCTCGCTGAAAGTCTGTGTGTGTTTGATAGTAATATCCCGGTAAACGCTATCATCCTCTTCCAGGTACGCTCTGAACTTCAATATTGCCATGAATCACAAAATAAAGAATCAACTACTGTATTACAGTTAAAGACGAATATACCGGTTTTCAACAAACGGGCTTCAAATTTAGTGCTGCTGCCTTGTTAATCATAAGCTGGTAGGCAGCCTCATAATTATTGGGAATTTCTCCGTCGAGTATTGCCTCCCTTATGGCATCTTTGATGATGCCTACCTCCCTGCAGGGCTTCAATCCAAAGGTTTCCATGATGATCTCCCCGGTTATCGGTGGTTGCCAGTTTCTTAGTTTATCCGTTTCCTCAACTGCTACCATCCTCTCTTTTACCACCTGGAAATTCTGCAAATAGCGCCGCACCTTTTGCTTGTTCTTGCTGGTGATATCAGCTTCGCAAAGCTTCATCAGGTCATCAATATCTTCGCCGGCGTCAAATAAAAGCCGCCTTACGGCGCTATCTGTGATGTTTTCTTTAGTAAGGCTAATAGGCCGTAAATGCAGGAGAACAAGCTTTTGCACATACTTCATTTTCTCGTTCAAGGGTAACTTCAGCTTATTAAAAATGCGGGGTACCATTCGCGCCCCTACTACCTCATGCCCATGGAAAGTCCATCCTTGCTCACCTTCAAACTTTTTTGTGGCGGGCTTGCCAATATCATGCAGGAGCGCTGCCCAACGTAACCATAAGTCCGGCGTTTTAGCTGCTATATTATCAATAACCTCCAGGGTGTGATAGAAATTATCTTTATGGCCCTTACCTTCTATATATTCTGCCCCCTGCAGGTCTACCATCTCCGGGAAAATGTAATGTAATAGCGTACTCCTATATAACAGATCCAGTCCTACAGAAGGGTGTGCAGTAAGCATTATCTTGTTCAGCTCATCGGTAATGCGCTCCTGCGACACAATGCTTATCCTTGAGCTATGTTCTTTAATGGCCTGGAAAGTATCGAACTGGATCATAAATCCCAGTTGTGCGGCAAATCTTATCGCGCGCATCATCCTGAGCGGGTCATCATTAAAAGTAGTCCCCGGCTCCAGTGGCGTACGGATGATCTTATTTTCCAGGTCAGCAACTCCATTAAAGGGGTCTATTAAAGTTCCGTAATCATCTGGGTTAAGACTAATGGCAAGGGCGTTTATCGTAAAGTCCCGCCTGTTTTGGTCGTCTTCCAGTGTTCCGGGAACCACCTCAGGCTTCCTGCTTTCGCTGCGATAACTTTCTTTTCGGGCACCCACAAATTCTATTTCAAGATCAGTCAGCTTTATTTGAGCAGTACCGAAGTTTTTGAAATAGGCAACCTTGGGCGACGGTTTAAATCGTTCAGCAACCTTGTGCGCCAGTTCAATACCATCTCCCAGGCACACTATGTCCGCATCCTTTGTGGGTCTGCCTATCAGCTTATCCCTTACAAAGCCGCCAATAACATAGCTCCTTACCGATAGTTCTTGAGAGGCGCCGGCAATTTTGTTTAAAATAAACAGTTCACGATCTGAACAAGGTATCTGCATTGCCGCAAATATAGATGGCAACGGTTAAGGCTGTTACATAAAGCGGGGAAAGGCCTCGTATCTACTATTCAAACTCCAGCTCATTTCTGAAGTATTCCCAACCCTTGAATGATCCGCTGCTGGGAGTTGTGTTATTCCCTTTGCGTTGTTTTGAAGCATCTCCCTTCTTTTTCTGGCCTTTGTCCTGGGAAGCTCCTGCAAACAAGCTAACGGTAACGTTGCTATTAGGTCTATTTGCCGGGATGTTTATGATAAGTGCCATAAAAATAAGTTTACGACCACATTATCGGAAGAATAATGCCAACAACAGCTATTTTCCATCATCAGGAAAAGAAGCCAAACCTGAAAGCCATCGTATACAACCACTTGCCGAACCTTAAAAAATGAGGTGTGCAAAACTTTTAGCTAAGGGTATAGATTTTTTTCACAATTCTCTTAAAGAAAAATCCCTCCGGCATCAAAGAGGGAAAACCATTCAACAGGTAGTCGGCTATTCTTCGTTTTCGTGAACAATCTTGTAGTCGTAATGGCTTTTAATGTACTCAAGGTAGAAGTTGTAATGGGAAGGTGCTGTCATAAACGAAATGAAAATGTTGTGCGGCACGTCTTCAAACTGGAAAACTTCTCCACTTTGAAAAACCACTTCCAGCAGCTCTTTTTCCTTATCGTAGCCTACTTCACAAATCATTTCACAATTCTCAATCTTCGACCTTTCCATTACTGTTGGTTTAACTCTATTAATTGGTAATCAACATTCAAATTGTCCAATTGTCTTGCCAGTCTTTCTTTGTGCGTATCGGTTATAAACACCTGTGTGCGGTTTTCTACACATACAAGCCTCAATAAGTTCAACATCCTGCCGGCGTCAAGTTTTTCAAACACGTCATCAAGCAGCAAAATGGGTGAAAAGCCTTTATGCTGCTGTAAACACACGAATTCGGCAAGCTTAAGGGCAAAAAGGAGGCTTTTGCGCTGTCCCTGGCTGGCTACTACCTTAAAAGGTTCGTCATTGAATAGGAACTCGAGGTCGTCCCGATGCACGCCCGACGATGTGCGCTGCAGTGCGAAATCTTTGCTGCGGTTCCTTTTCAATAAATCTTTGAAGAACAGGTTTTGTAACTCGGATTGGTAGTTAACACCGATGTTTTCGTTCTTCCCGGCTATCAACTGGTACTGCTTATTAACCAATGGTAAAAACTCCCGCATAAACTCCTTACGGCTGTTATGAATATGCTGACCGATGGAAGCCAATTGGTCATCCAGTATTTCAAACAAGGCATCATCCGTTTTGCCGGTCTCAGCGGCTTGTTTTAGCAAACTGTTACGTTGTTGTAATAACCTCGAATAGTCGATTAACCAAAGCAGGTAGCGGTTATCAATCTGGGAAATGATAGTGTCAACAAACTTTCTTCGCTCCTCGCTTCCCCCGGTTATCAACTCCAGGTCGTCAGGAGCTACCATGACTGTTGGAAAACGTCCAATATGCAGCGATAACTTTTTATATTGATCCTGGTCCAGCAGGAACTCTTTTTTATTGTTTTCCCTTATTACGCAAGTCACTTCGTGTTCCCGCCCCTGCTTTTCAAATGTTCCATTTATCCGCATGCCTACTGCGCCTTGCAAAACATTTGAAGCATCCGTGCGTGAAAAATAACTTTTCGTAAAACAGAGTGTGTGTATGGCATCCAGAAGATTGGTTTTACCCACGCCATTATGACCACATATAGCCACAATATCTTTTGTGAACTGCATGCGGGACGATGGGTAATTACGAAACTGGTAAAGGTTCAGGTTAACCAACCGGAGCATAGCCACAAAGAACCAATATTTATTCTACATTCTATACGGTAAACTAACCTGGATCTTCATCCTCTCTAACGGGGCCTTGCAACAATCATTTAATTTCGCTGCATAGTGTGTTGTTATGAAGTTGTACCTCGTTCTTGTAGCGCTCTTTTTTGCTTCTCAAATCAATGGACAGCATAAGTCCGCTTCCAGGGCTGCGTCGCCCAAATTGGTTGTGGGGATTGTGGTGGATCAAATGCGGTGGGATTTCCTGGAGCGGTACGGTTCCCGCTATGGTCAGGGGGGCTTTTTAAAGATGCGCAACAACGGTTTTAGCTGCGACCAAACCTACATACCCTACCTGCCTACTTATACAGCCCCGGGCCATGCTTGTGTTTTCACCGGCAGTGTGCCTGCTATCAACGGAATTATCAGCAACAATTGGTATAGCCGGGAACTAAAGCGATACGTTTACTGCGCTGAAGATACCAGCGTGCAAACTGTTGGCAGCGACTCTAAAGCAGGCATGATGAGCCCGGTAAACATGTGGACGTCAACAGTAGGCGATGAGCTTCGTTTATCCAGCAACTTTAGAAGTAAGGTTATAGGCATAGGACTAAAAGACCGGGGAGCCATTTTACCTGCAGGCCATTCTGCCAATGCCGCCTTTTGGTTCGATGATGCCAACGGCAGCTTCATTACGAGCAGCTATTACATGAAGGCGTTGCCATCCTGGCTGCAAGCGTTTAATGCAAGGAGGCTTCCCGACAGCCTGATGAAAACCGCCTGGAACACGCTCTATCCAATCAAAAGTTATGTACAGAGCAGCAAAGACGAGGCTTTTTATGAAGCCAAATTACCCGGGGGTGGTAACACCTTCCCGCATGTTTTAGACACCATTAGCAGCAACCGGAGTCACACCTTCAGGTATCTTCCTTATGCTAATACCTACACGGTAAGCATGGCAATCGCAGCTATTGAAGGAGAGCGGTTAGGGCAGGGAGGTGGAACAGATATGCTTACAATTAGCTTTTCCCAGCCCGATTATATGGGCCATACGTTCGGCCCCAATTCTATTGAAGCAGAAGACACCTATCTCAGGCTCGATAAAGACATCGCAGACCTCCTCAATTATCTTGACAGGAAATTTGGCGACGATTACCTTGTCTTTCTCACCGCAGATCATGGAGTGGCTCATATACCCGCATTCCTAAAGGAAAACAAGATTCCGGCAGGAACAAATAGTGATAAACATCTTAAAGCATTGCTCAACTTAAAGGTGGAGGCTAGTACAGGGCTTAATAAGGCGGTATTGAACATAAGCAACTGCCAGGTCTACCTGGACTATGATGTTGTGCCGCTGACAAAAAGAAGCGAAGTCAGCCGAATAATCATGCAGGTGTTGCTGCTGGAGCCGACAATTGGTTGGGTGGCAGATTTAAATAATCCTGCTGATTACAGGTTGGTTCAGGACATGCAGCAACGCCTGCTCAATGGGTATAACCAGAAGTTAAGCGGAGATGTTCAGTTTATCTACAAACCCGGCTGGTTTATTGGTGGCAGCAAAGGCAGCACCCTCGGTCTTTGGTATCCCTATGATGCCTGGATCCCTTTTCTATGGTATGGACACGGTGTTAGGC
>JAEZDR010000082.1 GCA_023433265.1 Bacteroidota bacterium
ACCTGGTTCATACCGACACTCCGTTTTCAGAAGTGATTGATGCTTCAGGTAAGCTTATACTTCCTTGTTGGTGCGATAGCCACACGCACCTTGTGTTTGCAGGCAGCAGGGAAGATGAATTTGTATACAAGCTGCAAGGCATGAGCTATGCCGACATTGCAGCCCGTGGTGGCGGCATACATAACAGCGCCAGGAAATTACAAGCCACGCCGGAAGATGAGCTTTTTGAAATAGCAGAAGCACGCTTGCAGCAACTCATCAGGCTAGGTACCGGTGCAATAGAAATAAAAAGCGGCTACGGCCTCACTACAGAAGCGGAACTTAAAATGCTTAGAGTGATAAAACGCCTGAAGGATGTAATGCCCATTCCCATTAAAGCTACATTTTTAGGTGCTCATGCTATACCTCCTTCTTATGCAGCAAACCGTAAAGCCTACATAGACGAAATTCTTTATACCATGTTACCAGCCATTGCCGGCGAACAGTTGGCTGACTATATAGACGTTTTTTGTGAGGAAGGTTTCTTCTCGCCCGCCGAAACTGAAATTATTTGTATTGCCGGTTTAGAACACGGACTCAAGCCTAAGATACATGCCAACCAACTTCACGTTTCAGGCGGCGTGCAGGCAGGTGTAAAGCTAGGTGCAGTTTCGGTGGACCATCTTGAAAGTATGGATGAAGCCGCAGTTTCCTGCCTTGCCGCCTCGGATACCATCGGAACGATGTTACCCACCGCTGCTTTCTTCTTAAGGATGCCTTTTCAACCCGCACGTACGTTAATCGATAACAATTGCGCGGTAGCGCTCGCTTCTGATTTCAACCCCGGCTCAAGCCCCTCAGGCAACATGAACTTCGTTGTTTCACTAAGCTGCATCCAAATGAAGATGTTGCCAGAAGAAGCCATCAATGCGGCAACCTTCAATGGCGCGCATGCGATGGAGCTGGCTAATGAAGTAGGGAGTATTACAAAAGGGAAGAAAGCAAACTTTATTCTAACCGCACCGGTGCCCTCTTATAAGTATTTGCCTTATTCTTTTGGAACTAATAATATAGAAAGAGTCTATATAAATGGAAACCCTTTTTAGTACACTAAATAAACATGCGTGAGGTAGCAAACTGAACCAGCGCCGGCGCATTATGGCAGGACGACTTTCGCATAAGGTTCTTGCGATGCGTTTCTACCGTACGCTCACTTATATACAGTACTGAAGCGATTTCTTTGGTAGTAAATCCTTTCGCAATTAATTTCAGCACCTCAAGCTCCCGCTCAGTAAAAGCAACATGGCTATCGCTTTCGGAATTGCTCTTGGCCATCTGCTTTTCAATTTCCTTGCAATAGAAAACGCCACCTTCCCAAATCGTATCCACAGCTTGTGCAAGTGCATCGTGTGTATGATTCTTTAGCAGGTAGCCGTTTGCACCGGCTTTCATAACTTCCTTCACTACGTGCATCTCATCATGCATGCTCAGCACCAAAACCTTAAGCTCGGGATTAAGTTCCCGCGCCTTCTTGATCAGCTCCAGTCCATTCATATCCCCCATGCTAAAATCAGTAATCATGAAGTCAATAGGCTCGCGCTTCAAATAGGATAGGGCAAGTTCTCCACGGGTTGCTTTGTCAACTACCTTGTAACGTTCTGAGTTTCTAAATAGCGCCTCTATACCGTCCAGGATGATTGCATGATCATCCACCAGCAAAATACGTACAACCATAAGCGGATTATCTTCGGTAATAGTTCTAAATTACGACTTTCTTTTAAAGCAACCACTTCGCATGAGAAAAGTCCTGCTAATCACAGTACTGCTTTGGTCACTTGATGCATCTGCTAACGACACGGTAAGGCTCAATTACCTCATGGGACTGTTAACCAATGAAAGCATTCATAAACTTGATTCTTTTAATGCCTATGCTGTTGAAGCCCTTAGCCTTGCTCAGAAAACAAAGAGTCCGCAAAAACAAACACGCATCCTAAGAATGATGGGTTTGAAAGCTTATATCAGTGGCCACCACGACACAGCTTTGTCTCACTACATGCAGGCGATTAAAATCGCAGAAAAGCAGGAGCCTTTCACGGAATTTGCAGTCCTGCTCTACGATTGTGCGGGCCTTTATTCAAAAAACGGAAATACCAAAAAAGCCGAAGAATTTATCAGGTGGGGAATGAGCGTAGCCGAAGATATTCCAGACATTGAGACAAGGGCGGATGGATTCAACCGTCTCGGCCCAGTTAAGGAAAAACAGGGTAAATTGGATAGTGCAATCATTTGCTACGACTCCGCCCTCGCACTTAACCTCAAAATAAACAACCTTCTCAGTGCTTCTTATAGCCTCGAGTTTCTTGGCGGTGCGTATGGTCAGCTTAAGCAGCCAAAAAAGTCGCTGGAATACATGAAGAGAAGCTTGCGCATGCGAGAGCAACTGGGTGATGAATTTGCTCTCAGCATGAGCTATATAAACATAGCGGAAAGCTTCAACTTGTTACACCAAACAGACAGTGCTATCTTCTATGCCAACAGAGCCATACAGCTCGGCAGGAAAATCCAGTTCCTCGATATGGTAAAATATGCCTACCAATTCCTCTCCGAAATTCATAGTAGCAATGGTAGATATGCAGAAGCGCTCGCGTACTACAAACAATACAGCCAGCTTCACGACAGCATCTTTAACCAAACAAAATCGAAACAGGTGGCGGAACTTACCACCAAGTACGAAACAGAAAAGAAGGAAGAGCAAATCAAGCTTCAGCAGATGGAGTTGCGGCAAAAAAACATGTACTTGCTGCTTGCTGCCGTATTGTTTTTGCTCGGCATTGTTGCGGTAGTGGCTATTTATCGCCACCGTAAAGCCAGGCAGGATGCACGCTTTCAACGAAGGCTGTTCGAGCAGCAACAGGAGGTTGCCAAGGCCGTTTTGGACGCCGAAGAAAGAGAGCGCAGGCGGATTGCCGCAGACTTGCACGACGGCGTGGGACAGACGCTTTCAGCAGCGCTCCTCAACCTGAATTCGGTATCGGAAATCCTTCAGGATTCCGAAGCAAAACTCCGTGCAGAAACTGCCGTCCAACTGGTGAAAGACAGCTATACCGAAATGCGTACGATAAGTCACCAAATGATGCCTAACGCTTTATTGAAGGCTGGTCTTGCCACCGCAGTCAGGGAGTTTCTGCAAAAGATAGATGAATCCACTTTAAAAGTGTCGCTCGAAACAATCGGGCTCAATCAACAGCGTCTCCACCAGCAGACAGAAACCATCCTATACCGCATTATCCAGGAAACCGTGACCAATGTGGTGAAACATGCCAATGCAAGCAAGTTGTATATTCAAATTGTACAGGATGAGGAGGGTATAAGTCTGGCGATAGAGGATAATGGTAAGGGTTTTCAACCGGGAAGCGTAAATGAGGGTATAGGCTTAAGCAGCATCCGTAACCGGGTGCAGATACTGAATGGCACCGTCGACTTCGATTCTTCTCCGGGCAAGGGCACCCTTGTTTCAATTTTCATTCCTGCCACTGCGGAAGCATAAGCGTTTATGGCTGTCTATCCTTACTAAAAAAATAGAGGCAGTTTATTTTACAACTTGTAGCTACAGCTAAAAATACCTTAACATTGTGTTAGAAATACGACACTATGAAAAAATTTTACTTGCTCGCAACTGCGGTTGCTTTTGGGATGACAACTTGGGCACAGGTGGATACCACCGACGGACTTAGGCCAACAACTACGGAACCGGAAATAACGCCTCAAACAACCACCACTCAGAACGACAACCAGAAATATCGTAAATCGGTAGCTGTAAAATTCAGCCCGGCAGGTTTAGTATTCGGCAAGTTGCAATTTGGAGGGGAGTTCAACTACAAGAGAAAAAGGTCTTTAACCTTTTATGCAGGCATTCCGATGGAAACAGGCATTCCTTCGAAACTAAAAGAATACATGTTTGAGGAAGAAGATGATGTAAGCTTAACCGTTTCTTCTTTTAAGCTTAAAACCATGAGCGCAATGGTGGGCTACAGAATGTACATGGGCAAAAAAGATATGACAGGCTTTTATTTTGAACCTTACATCAAATATGTTGATAACAAGATTACAGGTTCTTATAACGCAGAGTTTGACGATCCGGTTCTAGGTTCATATACTAACCCGGTTTTACTTACCAGCGAGTATTCAGGCTTTGGTATAGGCGCTCAATTAGGTGTTCAGTTTATGATAGCCAAAAGAGTTGTTTTCGATCTATACCTCCTTGGCCCTGAAGCAAACATGAGTAAGCAAAATACTATACTTAAGGACCTTGGTGCCGTTCCCTGGACTGCCGACCATGCCCAACAAATGGAAGATGAACTATCAAGCCGAGTGAAAGATATTCCACTTGTAGGCGAAAAGATAGACGTAAAGGTTGACGCAAACGACAAAACGGCAACGGGTAGTTATAGCGGGTTCCTTCCTGGTTTCAGGGGCGGTATTTCCGTAGGGATAAGGTTCTAATAGCATCTGTTTCAAAGCTATAAAGGCAGGAAGACGAACGCTTCCTGCCTTATTTTTTTACCTACCCCTTTTGCCATAGCTTTGCCACCCTATCCAAACCTTTAATTAATGTCATTAGTAGTAGTAGGTTCCATGGCTTTTGATGCCATAGAAACACCTTTTGGAAAATCGGATAAAATCATTGGCGGAGCAGGAACTTACATCGCCTGGAGTGCCTCTAACTTCACAAAACCAATCAAACAGATCTCTGTAGTGGGTGGCGACTTTCCACAGGAAGAACTTGATGAGCTTGTTGCCCGCGGTGTTCAGTTGGAAGGGGTACAGGTAAAAAAAGATGAAAAAACTTTCTTCTGGAGTGGGCGTTATCACATGGATATGAACACCCGCGACACATTGGATACACAACTGAACGTACTTGCCGACTTCCAACCAGTTGTACCAGAAAGCTACCAGGATTGCGAATTCCTGATGCTTGGCAACCTGGTTCCTGCTGTGCAAATGAGTGTAATAGATCAAATGCGCTCAAGGCCGCGTTTGATTGTAATGGATACCATGAACTTCTGGATGGAAACCTGCATGCCAGACCTGGAAAAACTCCTCCCTAAGGTTGACGTGCTCATGGTAAACGATAGCGAAGCAAGACAGCTAAGCGGGCAATACTCATTGGTGCGTGCAGCTCAAACCATCAGCCGCATGGGACCCAAATATGTCATCATCAAGAAAGGTGAGCATGGCGCTTTGCTCTTCCATGAAAACCATGTGTTCTTTGCACCGGCGCTTCCCCTGGAAGAGGTATTTGACCCAACGGGTGCGGGCGACACTTTTGCAGGTGGTTTCATTGGACACATCGCCCATACCAAAGACATTTCATTCGACAATATGAAGACAGCCATCATTGTGGGTTCTGCAATGGCTAGTTACTCAGTGGAGAAATTCGGTACGCAACGCCTGAAAGAAATAACCAAAGCCGATATTGATGCCCGCCTGGATCAGTTCGTGCAACTGGTGAACTTTGATATTGAAATGGTTTAAACATCATCAAAATACTTTATAGAAAGGGCTGCCCTGGGGCGGCCCTCTTCTTTTCCATTTCCCTGCACCCACAGGTTCACTATCAACACATCATCCGTCACGTGGGTTTACCGCTCCTGTACCGTTGGTTACCCCTCGTTTGCCGCTGGTTTAGTCCTCTTTTGAGCCTGTCTAAGGGCGTACTAAAGTGCAGGTTTATCCGGCGCTGGTGTGTTGTAAAGCCGATGCCGGTAAACACATTGCCCACATACCGGTACAACTTATCCACCGCTGTCTGATAGCTAAATATTTTAGTTATATTTGGAGATGGAATTTATTGAGCGGCAAAACAAGGTATTTCTTGATGCATATAACAGCCTGAACAAGCAACAGCAACTGGCTGTAGATACCATTGAAGGACCGGTAATGGTAATAGCCGGACCGGGTACAGGGAAGACGCAAATATTATCTGCAAGAATTGGTAAGATATTGCGGGAAACGGATGTAATGCCTCAGAATATCCTCTGCCTTACCTATACCGATGCGGGTGCAATTGCTATGCGCAAAAGGCTACAATCCTTCATTGGACCGGACGCCTATAAGGTAAACATCTACACCTTCCATGCATTTTGTAACGATGTAATACAGGAAAACCTCTACAGGTTCCAGAAGAACACGCTTGATCCTATTTCTGATCTTGAGAAAATCCAATTGTTCAAACAGCTGATTGATGGGTTTGGTGCAAACCATCCCTTAAAACGCTTTACCGGCGATGTTTACTACGACAGAGAAAACCTGGTAAGCCTTTTTAGTACAATGAAGAAAGAGGGCTGGACCGCCGGCTTCCTTAGCAAAAAGATTGACGAATACCTGGATAGTTTGCCCCTAAGAGACGAGTTCATCTATAAGGTTTCAGGAAAAGGGTACAAAAAAGGCGATATCAAAACGAAAAAGCTTGAGGAATGTAAAGAGAAGATGGAGAGGCTGCGGGCAGCCATCAACGAATTCGATAACTTCCAATTGCTGATGCAACAAGCCAATAGGTACGACTTTGATGACATGATTAACTGGGTTATCAAAGCCTTCGAAACCGATGCTAACCTATTGGCGAACTACCAGGAACGTTTTCAATACATACTGGTAGACGAATACCAGGATACAAGCGGTACACAAAACAGGTTAGTTGAATTGCTTATTAACTTCTGGGATAAACCTAACATATTCGTGGTTGGTGACGACGACCAGAGCATCTACCGCTTCCAGGGTGCCAACATAGAAAATATGCAGGCATTTCAACAGAACTTCAAGGAAGACCTGCTGACAATCGTGCTAAAAGACAACTACCGTTCCACGCAGCCAATTTTAGATGTAGCCAAAAATCTTATAGACAGGAACAATGAAAGACTGGTAAAAAAGATGGAAGGCCTTACAAAAGACCTGGTAAGCGCCAATGCGAAATACAAAGACATGGTTGCGCAAGTGCCTGTCATTACTTCGTACGAAACGCCAAGCGAAGAATTTGTTGGCATCACTTTACAGGTACGCCAACTGCTGGATAATGGAGTGATGCCCGGCGATATTGCAGTTATCTATAAAGAGAATAAGTACGGCGAGGAACTAGCACGTTACTTCCAGAAAAAAGATATACCGGTTTACAGTAAACGCAGCATCAACCTTTTTGATATACCCCTTGCGCAAAACATCATTACACTGCTCAGGTACCTGGTAGCAGAGCATCAAAAACCGTTTAGCGGAGACGCCCTGCTCTTTGAAATTCTCCATTACAATTGGTTTGGTATTCCACCTATAGAAATAGCAAAACTTTGCTATGAATCAGCAGAAACACAGTATAGCGCCAATCGTAAATCTATAAGGGAGTTGTTGTACAGCAAAGCAAATACCCCTGCCAAGGATTTGTTTACCGAACCAACGGATATCCAACTTCAAAAAGCAAGCGCCGCGATAGAAAAACTCATTGGACAAGTAGGAAACCTTACACTCCAAATGTTGTTTCAGCATCTTATTTCAGATGCAGGCGTTTTGAAAACCGTGATGAGCAATCCGGAAAAGCATTGGCAGCTAAAAGTGCTTACGGCCCTTTTTGATTTTGTAAAAGAGGAAACACACCGCAAACCGTCGCTTAACCTACAGGGCCTCGTAGAAATCCTTGACCTTATGAAGAAAGAGGGATTATGCCTGCCACTAACACAGGTAAGCGGTACTGATAAAGGGGTAAACCTGTTAACTGCCCACGGAGCAAAAGGGCTGGAATACGAATATGTATTCTTTGCGGGCTGCAATGCCTGCTTCTGGGAAAAGAAAAAGAAACCGGGAGGCGGTTTTGCTTTGCCGGATACCGTATTCAGCTCAAGTTTCCAACCAAACGACGACGAGGAGTTGCGAAGGCTGTTTTATGTGGCCCTTACACGTAGCCAGCAGCACTTACATATTTCATTCACCCGATTTAAGCAGGATGGCAAGGAAGAAGAACCTTCTATGTTTATTGCCGAGATTAGGGAGAGCCAGGATATTACGCCCGTTGCAGCAGTTATAGATCAGGCTGCGAAAGACGAATTCGCTGCTCTGCAATTTGAAGTGTTGCAACCGGAAATGGCGAGGCTTGAAGAGGACTTTATTACCCGGCTTCTGGATAAGTTTGTGATGAATGTAACCGCCCTCAACAGTTACATAGAATGCCCGTTAAGGTTTTATTACAACAACCTGCTACATATTCCATCGGCTAAGAATGCGAATATGACTTTTGGTAGCGCCGTGCACGAAGCGCTGGAAAAGTTGTTCAAGGAAATGCTGTTTAGCGGAAAATTCCCGGACGACGATTGGCTCGTTGAATGTTTTGGCAGCTTTATGAAACGCAACCGGGAGTGCTTTACCGACGAGGAGTTTAGTAACAGGATGCACTATGGAGAAACTGTATTGCGGGAGTACTACAAGAAGAACGTAGAAATTTTCAATACCAACGTGAAAGTGGAGGAGTTTTTCAAAAACGTTGTAGTGAAAGGGGTGCCCTTGAAAGGTAAGCTGGATAAGCTGGAATTTGACGGAAGGTTTGTAAATGTAGTTGACTATAAAACCGGCAAGTTTGACAATGCAAAGGAAAAACTGAAAGCACCGAACGAAAAGCAACCTGAAGGTGGCGACTACTGGAGGCAGGCAGTGTTCTACAAGATACTGGTAGACAACTGTAACAGGGGTTGGCAAGTGGTGAGCACTGAGTTTGATTTTGTAGAGCCGGCAAAGGATAAAAGCTTCAACAAGGCGAAGGTGACCATAGGCGCAGAAGACATTACGACCGTTACCCAGCAAATAGTGGATGTTTGGCAGAAGATACAAAACAGGGATTTTTATACAGGCTGCGGTAAGAAAGAATGCGAATGGTGCCAGTTTGTAAAGCATAACGACCTGGCTATCGCCCTACATGCGCTGGCAGAGGAGGAAGAAGAGGAAACTTATTTACAAACAGAATAAGCTGCAAAGCAACAACCACGGGGTTGTTTGGCAGGGGTCACACACCGTTGCCTGGGAGTTGGTGCGGATTTGCAACGGAGTTGCTACAGAGTTGCATCGCTACAACATCGCTACAGCACCGCTACAACACCGCTACAGCATCGCTATAGCATCGCTACACTACCCTTATACACTACTTAAAAGAGGGATGAGCTGCCGGCACAAGCTTTACAGGTAAGCTTATAAAAGTTTATTAAAATGACGCTGTTCATCTATCGATGCAAATGCTGGCATAACATTCTGTTGTTTATAAGAAACTTTTGGGATGGGAAAGAGTAAAAGAAATCCTACAACTGATAACGAGTTGACAAAAAGAGGAAATAAAAAGAAAAAGGAATCAATCAAGACTAAAGACAGACCCGCTTCGATGAAAGGGCCTGATACAGTCTAGTGCTATGACTATTCAATCAGGATGCATTATATTCAACGAGGTTATTAAAGAACATGTAAATGGCTATGGCAGCGGTAAGCCAGAGGAATACAGCCAACCCGTAATAAACTTTACCGATGGTGCCTCCTGTTTGCCTTGCTTTTTTTATCATGAGCAATGGAATGAATAGAAGGCCGGCAGCTATCACACCTAAATTTATTACATGCCTGAGTTCTGCATCTTTTACTAGCAGGCCGAGAATCACTTTAAAAAGCAAGTAGCCCAACAAAAATATTAATGGGAATGTCTTTTTTTGTTTGCGATCAGTAATGGCCATAAAAGAATGTTGATTATAACCAGGCAATTCGCTTAGAATAAGCCGAACAACATACCATCTACCTTGCTGATGATTTCTCCCAGATGTTCATCATGTTCTGCAAACTTATTTTTATCGCAGTCAATAATTAACAATGGGCCTTCCCGGTAACTATCAATCCATCGGTTATAAAGTTCGCTCAGCTTTTTCAGATAATCAAGCCTGATGTTTTCTTCATATTCCCTGCCCCGTTTTTGAATCTGCCCCACCAATGTAGGGACTGAAGCCTTAAGGTAAATTAGCAAATCCGGGGGCTGCACCATTGTCTTCAGCGTCTGGAAAAACTGGAAGTAATTGTCAAAGTCTCTTTTGCTCATCAAACCCATCTCGTGCAGGTTAGGTGCAAAGATGTGCGCATCTTCATAGATCGTCCTGTCCTGTATTACCGTTTCCGTTCCCCTTTGTATTTCCAATAGCTGGTTTAAGCGGCTGTTTAAAAAGTAAATCTGCAGGTTAAAGCTCCAGCGAGGCATATCCTCGTAAAAGTCCATCAGGTAGGGATTATGATCCACATCTTCAAACTGGGGTATCCAACGGTAATGCTTACTCAACAATTCTGTAAGGGTGGTTTTACCTGCTCCAATATTTCCTGCTATCGCTATATGCTTTGGTTTCTTTGCTTTTGCCATAAAAGTTCAAGGGTTGCGCAGCTTCAAAGTAATGAAGTTTCAAGTTGATTCCACCGGAAACATGCAACTTTCCTCCGAATAAAATTATCCACGATCAAAGCGTAGCGGATACAGTAACCCATTGTAGTTAAAAAATTAATGATATCATCCTTACTGTACAAAGTCTTTACTGCTAAGCCGTACTGTAGTTTAATCGCATTGCTTTACGCACTTCATCAAGTGTTTGTGCAGCACTTTCCCTGGCCTTTTCCGCTCCCTGCTTCATAAATTTTTGTAATCCATCATAGTCGCTTTGCAGTTCTGCGGCTTTTACCCGGATAGGATTCAGAAACTTCGCCATGTCTTCTGCAAGTTGTTTCTTCAAATCGCCATACCGAATGTTGCAGTTATTATAGTCAGCTTCGTATTTCTGTAACACATCATCACTGCTTACCAACTGCATCATGGTAAACAGGTTTTTAATATAATCCGGCTTTTCGGCATTGGGTTCCTGCGGCCCCTGGTCTGTTTTGGCCTTCATAATTTTCTTTCTCACAAGGTCATCGTCATCAGCAAGGTAAATCGTTGCCATCTGGTTTTCGCTCTTGCTCATTTTGCCATTTCCATCCAGGCTCAGGATTTTTACCAGTTCGCCACCAAAATTGAATGCTGTGGGCGATGGGAACACATTGCCATAACGATGGTTAAAACGTTCGGCGAAATTCCTTGCCATCTCAAGATGTTGTTCCTGGTCTTTGCCCACCGGTACTTTCAGGGCACGGTGTATAAGAATATCAGCAGCCATCAATACCGGGTAAGTTAGCAAACCCGCGTTTACGTTATCGGGTTGCAAGCGCACCTTCTCTTTGAAGGTGGTAGTCTTTTCCAGCTCCCCTTTATAGGCCATGGTATTAAGGTAGAGGTACAGTTCAGCAATCTCGGGCACATCGCTTTGCACGTATAAAGCTACTTTGCCGGGATCGAGGCCACAGGCAATGTTTTCTGCAATCACCCTGTGTACACTTTGCTTCAGCTCAGCGGTATCAGGATGAGTAGTTAATGCATGCCAGTTTGCGACAAAGAAGTAACAGGTATATTCATCCTGCATGCGGACATAATTTCGCATTGCACCAAAATAATTGCCCAGGTGAAGAAACCCTGTAGGCCTTATCCCACTCAATACCACCTCTTTGTTCATGCGGCGAAGATAATGTGTAGCGGTTTATACGGATCAGGATAGGCAGCAAAAAAGGCTATTGCAAAAACAGCAGTTATGCGCATTTTTGTGATAGATGATAAGCTACAACCCTAAGCAATGGAGCCGGATATTGTTCGACATCACCAAGAAAGATACGCTGGTAAAAATGTTCCCGGCCCTTGTATTTGTTTGCGTGTACACCGCTATTATTGCTTATATAGAGCTGGAATATTTGCATTTAAATGATGACCACTGGCTGAAAGCAACACCACAGATGCATGGTTTGTTGGGTTTCGCCATCTCTATGTTGCTTGTATTCAGGACCAACACGGCTTACGACCGTTGGTGGGAAGGCCGCAGGCTTTGGGGCATATTGGTAAATAATAGCCGAAACCTCTGCATCAAGCTAAAAGCATTCCTACCGGCCCTCCACACAGAAGACAGGGCTTTCTTTAGGAAACTAATCCCACAATTTGCGTTTGAACTTATCGGCCACCTTCAGGCTGAAAGAACAAGGCTTGCCCTGGATGAGAACCCACACCCTGAAATTCCTGACTTCAACACCAACGAACATGTTCCGGGGCAAATAGCGGCGCTGATGTATGCAAAAGCAGGGCAGCTTGCCAGTCAAAAAGTAATTTCCGGCGAACAACTGATAATACTTAACCACGAACTGCAGGGCTTTCTGGAGATTTGCGGAGCTTGCGAGCGCATAAAAAACACGCCTATCCCCTACTCTTACAGTTCATTCATTAAGAAGTTTATCTTTATTTACGTACTCACCCTCCCTTTTGGTTTTGTATTTACACTTGGCTACTATGCCATTGCCGTAGTTGCATTTGTGTTCTATGTATTGGGCAGCCTGGAACTGATTGCCGAAGAAATAGAAGATCCGTTCGGAAAAGATGAGAACGATTTGCCCATGCACAAACTGGCCACCACCATCCAAATGAACGTTAACGAGCTACTGCCGTAGAGGGCCGACTATCCACAGCTTACGCACAAACGGTATTTTTAGACACAAAAGGGTGGCTTAGAAGCTTTTATTCAATAGCTTTATCTTTTAACTGCATTCTGATGATTTAATCGTTTTTATTGTCAATTTTGCAGGCATTGATAACTTAAGGAATAACAGCAGGAAATGGGATTGTTCAACTTTTTTACGCAGGAAATAGCAATAGACCTTGGAACCGCAAATACATTGATTATACATAACGATGAGGTAGTTGTAAACGAACCTTCAATCGTTGCTCTTAATAGAAATAACCCCAAAGAGGTACTTGCCGTTGGAAAAAGGGCATTGATGATGCACGAAAAAACGCATGAAAGCATCAAAACTATCAGGCCTTTAAAAGACGGTGTAATTGCAGACTTCAACGCAGCCGAATTGATGATTAGAGAGCTTATTAGGATGATACACCCTAAGAAGCCGATTTTTCCTCCAAGTTGGCGAATGATGATCTGTATCCCCTCAAGCATTACTGAGGTGGAAAAAAGAGCTGTAAGAGATAGTGCGGAACAGGCAGGTGCTAAGGAAGTTTACCTTATTCACGAACCTATGGCAGCCGCGCTGGGTATTGGTATAGACGTAGAAGAACCGGTGGGCAATATGATAATTGACATCGGTGGTGGTACAACAGGTATTACAGTAATTGCCCTTGCAGGCATTGTTTGCGATCAGAGTATCCGTATTGCTGGCGATGAATTTACGGCAGATATTATGGAAGCGCTGAGACGCTACCACAGCTTATTAATTGGTGAGAGAACTGCTGAACAAATCAAGATACAAATTGGTTCTGCCATGAAGGATCTTGATGTACCACCGGATGATATACCCGTTAACGGAAGAGACCTTGTTACAGGTATTCCGAAACAAATTATTGTTAGTTACCAGGAAATTGCAGAGGCTTTGGATAAGAGCATTTTCAAAATTGAAGAAGCTATTCTAAAAGCTTTGGAAACTACTCCACCGGAGCTTGCTGCCGACATTTACAGGAGAGGCCTTTACCTTACCGGCGGTGGCGCATTGCTGAGAGGCTTAGATAAGCGCCTTAGCCAAAAAATAAAGTTGCCTGTACACATTGCCGACGACCCTTTGAAAAGCGTAGTAAGAGGAACCGGGCTAGCATTAAAGAACTATCAGCGTTTTCCATTTATCATGCGCTAGAGCCTGGGTGGTGGCTTTGCACTGTAAACTTAATCATGCTGATGAAGGAAACCAGAATAGCGAGATATGCAAAATATGGAGGAGTAGATGCGTAAAGTATTCCTCTTTATAAGGCAATTCTTCAATTTGTTCTTCTTTATTATTCTGCAAGTATTTTGTTGGACACTGCTTGTAAATAGCAATGAAACGCATCACGGGCTTTTTGCATCTGCTGCAACTGAAGTGAAAGGAAAGATAGATGAACAATACAACAATATAGAGTACTACTTTAGGC
>JAEZDR010000099.1 GCA_023433265.1 Bacteroidota bacterium
GCATGTCCATACTTCTCATACTCAGTTCCATTCCAGGTGTTTTCGTCGTGGTTCGTTGTAAATAACAGCTTTCGGGAGCCAACCGGGTATTGTGCATATCGCCTCAACACTTGTATCGCTTCTTCTATTCTTATTTGTCCTTTTATGGCTTTTTCTGAAGCATGCATCCACTCCCATGAATACGAAGCATCAAATACCTCGTGGTATCGGATGTCCTCGCATTCGGCAAGCCAGAAAAGAGGCTTCACATTGTCGCATTCATTTCTGGCATCTATCCAAAAGTCCAATGGAACAAGATGAGCCATATCGCACCTAAACCCATCAATATCGAACTGTTCCACCCAATGCTTCATACTCTTTTGCATCTCCTTTCGTAAATCTGCGTTGCTATAGTTCAGGTCAATTACATCTATCCAGCCGTGCTCCTCCATGAAGTTTCCATGTTCATCCTTCTTATACCAATCCGGATGCTCCTTTGCCCAATGATGATCATACGCGGTATGATTGGCAACCCAATCGATAATCACCTTCATCCCAAAGTCATGTGCAGTTTTTATCAACCTGCTTAAGTCTTCACCACTTCCGTATTGGCTACAAACCTCGGTGTAGCAGCTGGCAGCATAATAACTTCCCAGGCTTCCTTGTCTTTTCTCTACGCCTACAGGAGTGAGGGGCATAAACCACAATATATCCACCCCCATATCCTTCAGGCGCGGAATGTGCGATTCAAATGCTTTCAGTGTTCCTTCTTCGGTATATTGACGGATGTTTACTTCGTAAACATTACTGCCATTCGCCCACGATACTATCGGGTATGCTACTGCCATTTCGTCTGAAGTTTTATTTCAATTCCAATGTAGAAACTCCTCGCCGGTGCTACATTATAATATCGTCCGCCAAAAGCATTCAAATCGTTTCCAAGGCTGTAAACTTCATTAAGAATGTTATCACCACCAATAAATAATCGCACGTCTGCCTTTCTTAAGATAATATCTTTTTCAAGCTTTGCTGAAAGCAGGTGAAAGCTTTCAGCCGATGCCGTGCCCGCATCGTTTAGTAACTGCTTTGCCGAATAGTTGTAGCTGACGTCATAATAGATAGTTTTTGCAACCCTGCCATCAATGCCTGCCATTAAAAAATGGGGCGCAACTCCGGGCATCGCATTACCACTATAATCATTGCCCACCTGCTTGAAGTTTTCATACCGGAAGTTATGATAAGTGTAGCTGCTCCGGATTTTTATATTGGGTTGCTGAAACCTGAACGAAGTAAATAATTCAATCCCCTGCTGTCTCGTGCTTCCTGCATTGATGAAGTAGTCTGCACCGGCTGAACTGCGTCTTTGAACGATGGTGTTTAGCAACCGCATATTAAATGCGCTTATATCAACCAGGAGTTTTCCCCTCAACGCAATCATTCTATATCCGGCTTCGTAGTTCCAGCCTACTTCGGGCCGCAGCGCTTGATTGATTATCCCGTTGCTTGGCACAACCTCCGATGTCGTGGGCGGCGAAAAGCCTTTAGCCACAGTTATATAAATCAACTGCTTTTTAGCGGGCTTGTAACTTAGCTCAAACCGCGGCGACAACACGTTGTGCTGCTGTCGGGTTGCACCAACATTCCTGGGGTAAAGCCTGTCAATATTAAGTTGCTGGCTATTATAACTTGCACCACCGGCGATAGCCCAATTTTTAATGAAGTATTTAACCTGCCCAAACAACACCACGTTATTTACAGCAATATGATCCTCAAGCATAAGGCTGTCCGGCGTTCCCTTCTTATTACTGAACGTCGAAAACCTGCTCACACCTCTTTGTGCTTCCACACCTGCATCTATGCAAAATCCCTTTTTCTCCAAGTGTAGCGTTGCTCTTGCGCCAAAATGAGGTTCACTGGTTTTGCCGTAATTCAAAAATGTGGGGTTACGTACTGTTACAAAGTTGCCATAGGCAACTGTTGTCACCCGCATGCTCGTATCTGGCGTCCATTCATAGCTGATTCCGCCCAAAAACATTTCCTGGGAAATAGCAGCCTTGTTTTCAATAGCACCAGCAACAAATGGGGTAGAGGGTCTTGCTTGCCTCGGGTTTGCTTCGTACTGTGCTTTGGTTAAACCTCCTGGTGTGTTGTAAAAGAGTTTTCCATACAACACAGTTGCAGCTATCTTATGTCGCTTATCCGGCGAAATAGTAGATACCCAGCTAAGAACATCGCGTTTCATTGCGCTATGTTCTCTGTACCCATCAGATGACTGTCGCTGCCATTGAAAATGATTGCTCATCGTACCATCTACCGTGTTTATTTCTGCCTTGGTGTTATAGGTTCCATAACTTCCGGCTACTAAAGCAAATGTTGCAGCATTGTCTGCTGACGGATAATTTTCTACAAGCATAGTTCCTCCGGTCCCTGCGCCATACATACTCGACGCCGGTCCTTTTAATATTTCTATACTTCCAATATTATAAGCGCCAAGTTGGTTCAGAAAGCTATGTCCGCCGGCATCAGTAAAAGGCAACAGGTTGTAATATATTTTTACGTTGCGTACGCCAAAGGGAGATCGTTGCGAACTTCCCCTGATGTTAATCCGGTAGCTTGCAGGCGATCGTTCTTCCATTCTTACGCCCGGTAGGTTGTTAATGGCTGGCACTATCGAATGGTTACCGTACTTCTGAATATCCTGCCTAATTACAAATGCGGTTGCACCTGCACCATCCAGCAGTCCGCTCCTTCTTTCAAAAGCGTGTAATACCACCGCCTCCAGTTCGTGCACTGTATCAACTATTACAGGCTGCTGGGCCGATGCAGTTTTTTGAAGTTGAAGAAATATGCTGCCTAGCAGCAATAGCCTCTTCATCATTAGTTGAACGACAAAAGCTCAACCTCAAATATCAGTGTGCTATTAGGGCCTATAGAACCAGTTTGCCTTTCACCATAGGCAAGGTGCGCAGGAAGATATAAACGCCACTTGCTACCCACCGGCATGAGCTGCAGGGCTTCGGTCCAGCCCTTAATCACCATGTTAAGCGGAAATGTTGCTGGCGCACCTCTTTTAACTGAGCTATCGAATACGGTTCCATCTATCAATGTTCCATGATAGTGGCAGGTTACTTTGCTTGTAGCGTTTGGTTTAGGGCCGTTGCCCTCAGTTATAATCTCGTATTGAAGCCCGCTCGGTAATTCTGTTACTCCGGGTTTTTGTTTATTGGCTGCAAGAAATGCCTCACCGGCTGCAAGGTTAGCTTGTGCTTTTTCGTTTTTCATATTAAAGAGTTTATCTGCTAGGCTCATACAGTGTTTTATGCAAATATAGCCGGTAGCACAAGCAATAATCGGTTTCTATACTGTATGCTTTCGTCCAAACCACTTAGGCGCCATTGCATATAGTACAATAC
>JAEZDR010000112.1 GCA_023433265.1 Bacteroidota bacterium
GCCCGGAGGGCTGCCGCTTTGTTATTCATCTCCTGTTGGGATAATTCTATTGGTTTCTACCATCAGCATCACCGTTTTCTTGGGCGCCCTGGGCCGGTGCATCACCCCTTTGGGTATGGTTACACCCTGGTGTGGGTTGAGTTCTATGGTACGGTCCTCCAAATCAATCAATAACTGCCCGGACAACACAAGGAAAAACTCATCATCGTTATCGTGCTTATGCCAGTGGTATTCGCCTTCTACAATCCCGAGCCTGATGAAACTGTCGTTTACCTCGCTAAGGGTTTCATTGAACCACTTATGCTTGCAATCCACTACTATCCGGGGTATATCAATCCGTTCAAGGTGTGGGTATTGAACTTCCACTACAGTAACATACTCAAAGGCTTTCTCCATACTAATGCTTTGGTGCAATTTACTGTAAGGCCCTATTTAAACAGGCTGGCCCAAAGGGTTGATAGCTTTTATTGTTTAACTAAGCTCGACGATTGCCGCTACTCGTGCAACAGTATAGTGTAGCTGAACCGATAGTTATTTCCCCCGGTTGCTAAAATAGATATCTGCTTATATTGCATGGCAGGCCACAGGCTAATAGCCGCTATTACCAATGGAACTACAAAACAACCGGCATCACGGAATCTCGTCACCCGAACAGCAGATTGCCTTCGCTATTGAAGCGGCGAACATAGGCTACTGGAACTACGATCCGCAAACACAACAGCTTAGCAGCAACAACAAAACGAAAACATTATTTGGCTTTCCTGCTGATAAAGAAATGCACCTTTCGCAGGCATTGGACCATATTCACGCCGACGACCGGCCCCTCGTAATCAAAGCAATAGAAGATGCCCTCAATTTTGTAAACGATGGGCATTACGAAATAGAATACCGCGTAGTACTTCCCCCTAACAATACCATCATTCACGTAAGGGCTTTGGGACAGGCCTTCCGAAGCCAGGACGGTAAGCCATGGAGATTTAGCGGTACCGTGCAGGACGTTACCGCGAGTAAAAAAGCACAGCAGGACCTCGTATTTAGAAAAGCACTGCTGGAAGCGCAAAACAATGCCATACCCGATGCCATGCTCATTGTGGATGCAGAAGGAAAAATCCTTTCTTACAACCACAGGTTTGCTGAACTATGGCAAATGCCGCAGGAGATTATTGAACGTGGCGACGATGAAGCCGCGCTTGCACATGCAATGACTTTGCTTGAAGACCCCGAAGCCTTTATTGAACGGGTGCACTATTTATACCAGCATCCCTCTGAAACTTCAGATGAAGAAATCAGGCTGAAGGATGGGCGCATCCTACAACGGTTTGGTCAATCTGTTATAGGCGAGGACGGTACTTACTTCGGCTGGTCATGGTACTTCAGGGATGTTACCGAACAGAAACGCTGGGAGGAAAAACTCAGGCAAAGCAAAGACCGCTTCCAGGGCGCCGTGCAGGCAGTGCAGGGCGTTTTGTGGACCAACAATGCAAAGGGCGAAATGGAAGGTGAGCAACCCGGTTGGGAAGCTTTAACAGGCCAGTCGTTTGCAGAATACCAGGGCTATGGATGGTCTGCTGCGATACATCCGGATGACGTACAAGCAACTATTGAAGGCTGGCAAAAAGCTTTAGCTGAAAAACAACTCTTTGTTTGCGAACATCGCGTGAAACTGAAAGATGGCAGCTACGGCATCTTCGCGGTACGTGCGGTTCCCGTATTGAATGATGACGGTTCCATCCGCGAATGGGTGGGTGTGCATACTAATATTACAAAAGAACGGGAAGCTCAGCAGGCCCTGGTGGAAAGCGAAGACCTTTTTAGAACCTTCAGTAACAACATCAGTAACCTGGCATGGATAGCTGACGGTGATGGCTGGATAAAATGGTACAACCAGCGCTGGTACGATTATACCGGTACTACCTTCGATGAGATGCAGGGATGGGGGTGGGAAAAAGTACATCATCCTGATCATAGGCAAAGAGTTGTTGACCTTGTAAAGGAAATTTGGAAAAAGCCAGAACCTTTTGAACTTGTGTTTCCGTTAAGGGCCGCCAACCGTACCTATCGATGGTTTCTTACCCGCGGCGAACCAATTGTAGACGTCAATGGAAAGATTATCCGATGGATTGGTACCAACACAGATATTAATGAGCAAATTGAAACAGCGGAAGCGCTAAAGCGTTCAGAACTTTCGGTGAAGATGCTCATGGAAAAAAAAGATGAGTTTATGAGCATAGCCAGCCATGAGTTAAAGACACCCATGACCAGCTTGCGTGCAGCGATTCAATTGATCCATCGCATTACCGAAACCAATAGTGATCAGCAGAAGCTTCATTCGCTTGCTGAGAAGGCAAATACGCAGGTGCAGAAGCTGGTTACCCTCATTGAAGATTTGCTTGATGTAACTAAAATTAACGCGGGTAAGCTGGTGCTTAATCCGGTTGAGTTCAACATTTCGCAACTGCTACAGGACTGCATTGAGCATGCGAAACTGGCGGGTGCTACCCAAACCATTGAGCTAAGTGGCGACGAAGATGTGCATGTATTTGCAGACCGCAACAGGATTGAGCAGGTACTCAACAACCTAATCAATAATGCAGTAAAATATTCCCCCGACACCGATCACATCGGTATTTGCATTTCGGCAAGCAAAGGCCAGTTGAAAATAACCGTAACAGATCATGGCATTGGTATTCCTGAGGAAAAACTGCACTTTGTTTTCGACAGGTTTTTCAGGTTGCATGACAGGTCGCAAAGATTTGCCGGCATTGGACTGGGCCTGTACATCTCGGCAGAAATTGTGCGCCGCCATGGCGGTCAAATCGGTGCAAGCAGCAAAGAAGGACAGGGTTCTACTTTTTGGTTTACCATACCACTCGATCAAAAAAACATTCAAATCTCATGAACAAGATAGCAGGCTTACGCACGGTAATTTATAAGGTGGCTGATATGCAGGCAGCCAAAACATGGTATACAAAAGCATTTGAAACCACCCCCTACTTCGATGAAACCTTCTACATAGGATTCAACATAGATGGTTACGAACTAGGTCTTCAGCCAACGGATTTAAATACAACGCAGGTAGATAATGTTGTTGCCTACTGGGCAGCGGACGACGTACCCGCTGCATACGACCGATTAATATCATTAGGCGCAACTGCTCACGAACAACCGCAGGAGGTGGGCGGCGGTATTGTTGTGGCTACTGTAAAAGATCCATGGGGCAATGCAATAGGCCTCATCTACAACCCCCACTTCGGCGAACAACAACCCGCGCACTGATTGGAGAGCAATCGTCAATAGTGAATAGTGAATAGTGAATAGTCAATAGTCAATAGTCAATCAGTCGGGACGGCGCTATTGCAAAAGCAAACTTTTATTTTCTAACGGTGTCACTTACCTTTCCTTGAAATCTATCTTATGTTTCTCCAGCTTAATCACCAAAAGCTCTTGATCTATAAAACCGCACTTGAACTGGTTGCGGAGTGTTACAAAGTAACCAATGCACTTCCAGCTTCTGAAAAGTTGGAACTCTGCGATCAAACTAGGAGAGCTCCAGCCGAAAAAATAAATAAAAACAAGGACGCTAACTTCTAAACTTTTAGCTTCCATTCACCAATCACTATTCAATATTTACTTATGATCGCCACAAAGTCCTATGCTGCTCACTCGCCTTCTTCTCCTCTTGAATATTACAACTTTGAGCGCCGCGACCTCAGGCCGCATGACGTACACATCGAAATAATGTACTGCGGTGTTTGCCATAGCGACATCCACACGGTGCGCAGCGAGTGGGGACCCGCAGCTTATCCCTGCGTGCCGGGACATGAAATAGTGGGAAGGGTGAAGGCAGTGGGCAGCGATGTAACGCGATTTAAGGAAGGCGAACTTGCAGGTGTGGGCTGCCTGGTGGATAGCTGCCGCACCTGTGCTAACTGCCAGCAGGGACTTGAACAATACTGCCACGAAGGCTCAACAGCTACTTATAATAGCCGCGACAGGATAGATGGCTCCAACACACTCGGTGGCTACAGCAACCATATCGTTACAGACGAGGCCTTTGTATTGCGCATCAGCGACAGGCTACCCCTCCATGCCGTAGCGCCTTTGCTCTGCGCGGGCATCACAACCTACTCACCTCTCCGGCATTGGAAAGTGGGCAAGGGACATAAAGTAGGTGTATTAGGACTTGGCGGCCTGGGCCACATGGCTGTAAAGTTTGCTGCATCCTTTGGGGCAGAAGTTACCATGCTTAGCACCTCCCCTTCCAAGGAGGCTGATGCACGCAGGCTGGGCGCTCACCAGTTTAAACTTACCCGCAATGAGGAACAGCTTAAAGGCCTACGCAATTATTTTGATTTTATCGTCAATACAGTGTCTGCGCAGCATGATTACAACACCTACCTGCGCATGCTAAATACCAATGGCGTTATGATATGTGTAGGCGCCCCACCCGAACCCACACCCGTGGCCGGATTTAGTTTAATAGGCAATCGCCGCAGCCTTGCAGGATCTTTAATTGGCGGCATCCCCGAGACCCAGGAAATGCTCGACTACTGCGCGCAACATAACATCGTGAGCGATGTAGATCTCATCCCCATCCAGGAAATCAACCAGGCCTACGAAAGAATGATTAAAGGTGATGTGCGATATAGGTTTGTGATTGATATGCAATCCCTGAAAAACGAACCATAAACGCTGAGAGCGCGCCATATCCCAGCTTCACCCGCAAGGGAGAGGTGCCCGCAAGGACCCGCAAGGGTGAGGCGCCCTTGGACGTATAAAACATCTAGTTTTGTTTTCCCAACCCGAATTGTTATGGGCCAGTCCCTCGTTAAGAATTATGTGCACCTGGTGTTTAGCACCAAGTATCGGCAGCCATTCATCCAACCTTTCGTAGAAGAAGAATTGCATAAATATATTGCAGGTATATGCGATGCATGCGAATCACCCGCCGTGAAGATTGGAGGATACACAGATCATGTGCATGTGTTATGCAGGCTATCCAAAAACATTATGTTGGTGAAACTGGTAGAAGAAATAAAGAGTCATTCATCAAAGTGGATGAAAACAAAACACACAGCCTTGCATAATTTTTATTGGCAGAGAGGTTACGGTGCATTCTCAGTTACACCTAGCCAGATTGCTAACACCATCGCTTATATTGAAGGCCAACACGAACACCATAATCAGATTGTATTCCAGGACGAATACCGCAGTTTCTTAAAGGAATATGAGGTAGAATATGATGAACAATTTGTTTGGGATTGAACTGTTATTGTCCATTTGGAAGGGCCCCATGGCACCATCCATATCGAGGGGCGTTGCCCTAACCTTGTTATGCCGAGGGGCGTTGCCCCTCGCTGAGGTATGGCGCCCTTTCAGGGCTTGTAGGGTTATAGTTAACCTATGGATGGGTAAGGAAGGCCTCCTCTCAATGACGGAGACCCCTACCGCACCGCCACCTGCATAATATTGGCTGCGGTTTTTTTGCCTCGTTCGTTGGAGATATAAAGAGCTCCCGCTTCATCAAAGGTGATACCCTCGGGCTGGGCAAACTGCTTACCCAGTTCTTTCACCACCTTGAGTACACCGGCTTTGTCCAACACTATCAACCTCGACTTCGGTCCATCCAACAGGTAAACTTCACCTGAGGTGGGGTGTAGTCCTATTGCTGAAAGCCCCAGGTTTTTCTTCTTCTTATTGCCCAACATCTCATGGTCCATAGCAATGGTGTACACCGGTGTTTTGTTGAAGCTGTTGTTACCTAATTCAAATGCATAAATACCCTTCTTATCCTGGCTTACAAGGTCTTGATCCTTCAATGCCAGCAACAGGCGGTTGTTCTTCCTGTCGTAGGTTAAACCCTCAACATTGTTCTCGACAGTCAAAGGCGTATTAAACTTTGTAACTGCAGGTTTTGCCGCAGTTGCAAAGTCTTGTACCTGGTATATAACCCCATCCGCACGCACTACATAGGCAGTGCTACCCTTCACGGTGATCCCTTCATAATCGCCGGCACCTGCAAAAGCTATCTTCTTCTCTATCTTTTCCGCCGCAGTGTTATAAATGAATATATAACCTTCCTCATCCTGCACACAGGCAAAACGATTATCGCCTATGTAAGCAATTCCCGACACCTCATTCAACTCCTGCGGAAGATGCCACTGCTTCATCACGTCAACTGAATATGCTGATGATGTATGATCCTTACTCGTCCCTGCATGCACCTCCTTGCTGTTTACCGAAGCAAACAACCCTCCTACATCCTCCCTGAAAAAGATGGTGAGTGCTGTTAACAGCACTCCCACCCCTATGATTTTCCTTTTCATAGCATTTTCCTTTTAGTGTTCATTCAAGTATTGCAGCCTAGTCCCAATAAGCCACTTTGCTTACCGTTCCATTGGCTTCAAATACCAGCTTAACATCTTTCACCCCTTTTCCTTCCAGTTCCAGTTGGTACAGGGTGGTGCCGTTCACTTCCAGTTGCTCTGCATCATCCACGGTATACTGGCTATAATTGGTTTGCAAAGCCTGCGTGATAGCTGCGGGCAATTGTTGTACCGTCACATCGGTCTTCTGCCTCAACAGTTTTCCCGTGGCATCTACTTCCACCGTGTATTCCACGCTGTCTTTTGTTAACTCAGCTTCAAAAATGTCTTTCTTCTTTTCCCACTCTATTCCTGTTGCATTGCTGAACTTAGCCTGTACTGCATTTCGAACCACAGAAGGCACTTTCTCCGGTTTGATATCCTGGCTGCAAGCTGCCATTGATAATCCTAACGCTGCTACAATTCCTAATAATTTCATAACTATTGTTTTAATTTAATAACACAAAGCTGGTAAGAGAATCAGGAAACATTTGGGAATACCAGGGACCGCAACCATATAAAAAGTTAAAGCAGAAACGACGCTATTGCTTTGTGAAACGGATGGTAAAAACATGCCGCCTGTTTGTAAAAGTGTAGGCAATGTCGTAGTTGTAAACATCCGTGATAGCTTTTACGATGGCCAGGCCCAAACCGGTAGACGCGGAGGACGGTTGTTCCTTATAAAAGCGCGCATACATGGATGCTGTATTTAGCGGGGTAGCAGCTCCTGTGTTTTCTATGCTGAGCTCGCAGTTCCTAAGCAAGATATTTACCTGTCCACCCTCTTTGTTGTGCACAATAGCATTCTTTATAAGGTTAGTGAGCAGTATGGTCGCCAGGTCGGCATTGCCATTTACAAGGCATTCCCCCTGCTCCTCTATGTGTACAGATACCTTGCTGTATTCTGCTTGTTCTGTCAGCTCTGTAACAAGATTCCTGGCAACCTGGTTGATGTTCACCTGCTCTGAAGCAATAAACTGTTTGTTCTCAATTTTAGACAACAGTAGAAGCGAACGGTTAAGGCGCGTCATCCTTTCCAGGTTATCCAGCGCAGCGGCCAGCAGTTGCAAATCCTCGCCTGTCAAACTTTCCCTTGCCGCCAGTGTTTCCAGTTTGTTGATGCTGATGGCCAACGGCGTCTGCAGCTCGTGCGATGCATTCTCCAAAAACTGTTTCTGGCTGTTATAGGTAGCTTTCGTTCTTTTCAGCAGCGATTGGATATTCTCATTCAGCAGGCGGAACTCTTCAATACGGGTATCCTGTACGGCAATATCCTCGTTTCCATTCAGGCGGTATTTTTTCAACTGGTCCACCAGGAAGTAAAACGATTTCCATATACGCGCTAGCAGCAGCTTGTTAAGCAGGATGAGCGAAACCACCAGCCCCAGGTAAAGCCATAACAAAGCATAAAGCAACTCGGTTACCAGGTCGTCTTCCTCTACCATGCTTGTGGCAACCTGCAATTGGTAAAACCTATCGCCGCGCCTGAAGGCTGTGGTTAATAAGCGCACGGGTTCATAGTCGTCTTCATTTACCATGTACATAGAAGTATCTACATACCGGTCTTTGCTACTGATGCCTACGGTAGGCGGCAGCTCACGAATCATGAAGCCACTCTCGCCAAATTCACTCCTTCCCAGCAGCGAACTGTCGGTAGCCACGCGTTGCAGAATCAGGTGCTTCTGGTTATCCAGCCCATCGTCTATGCTGTCATAGATTTCATCCAGCAGGGCATAATAAAAGATGGCCGCCCATATAGAAATTACCACTACCAGCGCAGCAACAAACGAATAGGTTGTAAGGTTTTGCAGCTTCATGTGGTTAGTTTATAGCCTACACCATAAATAGCCGATATCTCAACGTCGGCATGTTGTTCCTTCAGCTTGCGGCGCAGGTTTTTGATTTGCGAATACACAAAGTCGAAGCTGTTGGCCTCATCTATCTTATCGCCCCATACATGCTCGGCAAGTGCATGTTTGTTTACCAGCCTGTTTTTATTCACCGCCAGGTAAAGCAATACGTCAAACTCTTTACGGTTGAATACCATCGGCTGTCCCTCCACGGTGGCTGTCCGCTCCACCGGGTCAATCTGAAGGTTGTTTATTGTTATCTGCTGACTGCCATTGAGTGTGTTGCGCCTGATGACCGACCTTACCCTTGCGTGCAGTTCGGCAAGGTGAAAAGGCTTGGCCAGGTAATCATCCGCCCCTAAATTGAGTCCTGTTACTTTATCTTCCAGCGAGTTTTTTGCCGATACAATGATCACGCTGCCTTCCCGGCCTTCTTTCTTCAATTGTTCCAGCAGGTGCAGCCCACTGCCGCCGGGCAGGCCAATATCCAACAGGATGCAGTCGTAACCGTAAATCATCAGCTTTTCCAGCGCAGCATCGTAGGTAGCTGCCTCTTCCACTGTGTACATTTCCTGCTGAAGGGACTGCACAATGTTTTCGCGCATCTGTTGTTCATCTTCAATCACCAGGATCTTCATAGCTCAGAAATTGTGTAAAATAAAGTGCCAATTCTGTAAAGAACAGGGAACCATAACGCCTAAGCCGTGCATGGCAGGATGATTTAGCCAGCTAAGTACAGGCATACCGCAGGGTTAGAGAGAGGTAAGAGACTTATCGGGCATGGGGTAGCGTTTTAGCGGGTACGTAGCTTGTACAGGCTGCTGGCACATCAGTGTCATATGAGAGACAGCCCATAGGAAACCCATTGCAAACCCATTGCAAACCTATCGGAAACCCATTGCGACCTTTTTGACCACCCTTTTGAAACGCAGCGCCAACCCGTCCAAAAATCTTAAGCAATCGTTAATGTGCAGCGATGCGTCTCATTTTTTTTGAGGATGTGTAAGAAAACCAAGATTAATCCGTTTTAAGCATATACACCAAAACCCCAGGCTATGTCAAAACTAAGAAGCCATCTCAAGGTCACCGGGCAAGTGGATGATATGATCTTTTACAAAAACAGGTTAGCAGGCTGCATTGTCGGCAGGAAGAGAGATTTTACGCTGAGCCAAAAGGTGAAAGAATCCCCGGTTTATGAAAACCTGAGGAGCCACCAGCGGGCAATGGGCTTTACATCGCATGCGTGTAAACTATTGCGCGACTGCCTTTCGCCTGCGATACATGATATTGCCGACAATACCATGAACACAAGGTTGCTGCTGCCGGCGCTTGCGCTTACGAAGCTTTACAGCAGCAACGGCTGGAATGAACACCCTTTTGAAACAAAAGCGGCAAACGCACTGAATGGATTTGCGTTCAACAAGCGCGCGAATGTTACCAATGTACTTTCAGGTAATATCTGCATTGAGGTGGCTGAGAACGAGGTTAGGCTGGTATTTGAAAAGGTGGAGGCCCAATTGGTAAAAACGGCAACCCATTTTAAGGTGATGAGCAGCGTCGGCGGTATTGATTTTATAAATGAGCGCCATAAAACCATTAGTGTTGAAAGTACTTATTACCCATACAATGAAAACGGAGTGGACTTTCAATTGGTGACACCCCTGCCTAAAGGTTTCCCGGTGTATTATTTTGTGTTAAGCGTGCGGCAGTACGGTTACGACGAGGGACGCTATGCCTCTCGCAAAAACAGAACGGGAAAAGCGGCAAATATTATGGCGGTGGTGGTAAGGGGGAGAGAGTAAGGTTAATCCAACAGCTATACGGTTATAGTGCAGTTCATTCCATCATCTTCCAAACCTGTACCTGTTTGTCCTCGCCGGCTGTAACAAAGTATTTACCATCGGCACTCCAGCTCACATCATTTACATCGTTGCCATGACCGCTCATGGTTTGCAATGGTTTGCCGGTGTTTACCTGCCATAGCCTTGCAGTTACACCCTTATTGTGGTGTGTGTTGCCGAAGAAGTTTTGCAACACCTCTCCTATTGCAGGTTTGTCAAGGTGACCGCTCAGCAGCATCGTTCCATCGGGGCTAAAGTCCAGCCCATAGACATGGCGCAGGCCTGTACCCAATGTTTTTACCGGTTGCAGGTTACGGAGGTTCCAGAGCTTGATATCACCATCATCACTTCCGCTGGCAAGGAGCGTTCCGCCGGCGTTTACTGCCAGGCTCACCACCGCTTCGTCATGTGCTTCCAGGGTGTGCAGCAACTTGCCGCTTTGCGTCTGCCATAACTTGATGTGCGTGTCGAAGCCGCTGCTAATGATGGTATCGCCTGTTGCGGTGAAGGTTACTGCCCAGACGTTGCGCTCATGGCCGCTATAGCTACCCAACAGTTTAAAGGTTTGCGCGTCCCATAGCTTTACCAGCTTGTCTTCGCCCGCAGTAGCAATGATGTTTGCCTGCGGATGCCAGGCAACCGTCCACACCGTACCCTCGTGTGCCTGCCATGCTGCCACCAGCTTTTTGCCTGCAACATCCCAAAGCCTGAGCTTGCCATCATAGGCAGTCGTTACCAGTTGGCTCCCGTCGCGGCTAAAGGCGAGGTTGGTAAGCGGCACCGGGTGCTTAAGTTCCGCAATCGTAGCGCCGCCGGTTGCATGTAAATAGACGGTACTGTCTACACCGGCGCTTGCAATGATGTTGCCCCGCGGGCTAAACTTTGCCACCCATACAGGCTCCTTGTGCGACGTGATGGTAGGCTGCAACCTGCAGAGGCCATTGTCTATTTCTTTATCGCTGTGCAGAAACCAATAATACAGGGGGATGGCCAGCAGTAAAACCAGCAGGCTGAGAATTGCAAGGTCTCTACCGGTCTTTTTCTTCTTTGCAATCATGTCTCATAGCGTGGTTGATTTTTAGTTGGGAGACGATGATGAATGATGCAACAAGATTAGGTGGTTTAGGGTTTAAGTGTGGTGGATTGTGATGGGTGGGGCGGAAGGGGGATGGGTGGGGGAGTCGTAGCTACTATTGAAGCCCTGAACTCCTATAAAAAGTTATCAACAAGTTGCTAAATATTTTGGAATCTCATGCGAGTTGTCCGTAATTTTGTCCGCAATTATTAACTTATGCTTAAAGCTAACTTCTACCTTGATAAGCCGGATAAAAATCATCACCATCCCATATATGTCAGTGTTAGGAAAAGCAGCATCCAAATAAAGGTTGCACTTGGAGAAAAGATTAAGTTGAAGGACTGGAATAAGAAACTACAACGACCAAAAAGTAGTTACAATAATTATAAGTTTTTATGCAAGTATTTGGATTTTATCCAAACGGAATTCAACATTTTCATTCAGAAGCAGGGAAATAATACTTTCACTGAAGCTAAGATCAAAGCAAAACTCAAAGCGCTAGCAGACGCTCACAAGGTCCAAAATGCAGCAATAATCCTACAAGAAAGCACTACAATTCTTGGTAAAACACCAGTTACTTTTATTGATCTTTTTGCAGGAGCAGGCGGTTTCAGCGAGGGTTTTTTACAAGCGGAAACAAATAACAAATTTTTCGATTTTCTTTTAGCTAGCGATATAAATGAGAATTGTGAGCTAACGCATAGAGTTCGCTATAATTATCAACTTGGTTTGGATGCTGAGTTTATAACTCAGGATATTACTGAACATGATTTTTTGGATAATCTCTTCAACAAAATCCAGAACAAAACTGTTGATGTAGTCTGCGGCGGACCACCTTGTCAAAGTTTTAGTTTGGCTGGAAAGCGAAAAAAATTCGACAAAAAGGATGACCTGTTTTCCCACTACTTAAAGGTAATAAGGCTGCTGCGCCCCAAGTACTTTGTGATGGAAAATGTAAAAGGAATATTGACAAAAGAGGGAGGCAAAATCAAAGACCTTATTCTGAAAGAAATACGTTCTATTATTGATGTTACTAGGTTTCCGGAGCTGCTCGCGTTTATAAGCACCCTAAAAGCGACTTTGAAAGAGAAGTCCTTCTTACTTGATTGTTATTTGCTGCGTCTGCAGTTCGAAGTAAATACGGATACTTCTCTTCAAGCACTAAAGGATAAATATATCCAGGCAATAGAATCTAGGTTTCGCTCACTCACGCCAAAAATCGTAGACTACAAAACCAGTAAAACAGATGTCCATATAAATACTATTCGGCGTGGATTCAAACTGCTGCAACGAGACAAAGAGCTAAATTATATACGAAAGAAGGTTATTTATGAGAAAGCGCACAACAACTTGGATGATGATCTTTTTGCGGGAGGATTCGATGAGTTCCTGAACTCAATCGATCTGGAGAACATCGTCGAAAACGTTCAAAGCGCGTTCAAGAAAATTAAGCCAAATCCATCGTTTGCAGAAGAGATTGAACAGATCGTTGCCTCATTAACTATCTACTTAAGCAGTTTCGATGAATGCATGCAAAACCTTCTTAGGATAGCTAAGCAGGTTGGGAAAGAAGCAGAATTAAACCGGTTACTTGATAGCATCAGGCTCTATAATATAAACAAGCCGTTCATTGCACTAGCATCCGATTATGGAGTTCCCCAAAACAGGGAGCGAGTATTGTTTATCGGGTGTAGAAAAGATCAGCCGTTAATTGAAGCCATACCTCCTACAGTGAAGAAAAAAGAGAAAGTAACAGTATTTGAGGCATTATTTGACTTAGACTTCATCGATAATAACGAAGATGCCTCATCCTACGAAGAAGTTGATGTACGTAGTAAGTTCAATGGGAGCAGTGAAGCAATGTTAGCTCTTTTAAAGAGACGCAACATTGACGGGTCAGTTGCAGATACCGGGGAGACTTATGCGAACTGGTCGAAAAAGGGAAGGTTAAACGGGAGGTTTGCAGATATGAAACCTCCAGTATACGTACGAAACTTCGATGAATATCGAAATATTGCGTTTGCTACTGTTAAGCCTCTCCAGAACCATAAAACGAGCAACCAAAATGCCGATGTCATTAAGAGATTAGAAATAATATTAAGCTCCGGAGAGTATGAAGTGGCAAAACAGAAGCTTCGTCAAGCCGGGCTTGACTCAGAAAAGCGTAATTACAATGTCTTGAAGCCTGATGCGCAAAGCCCGACAGTAATGACTATTCCTGATGATTACATTCATTACTCTTCACCGAGAGCTTTAACTGTACGAGAAATGGCAAGGCTGCAGTCATTTGATGATTCGTTTGTTTTTCAAGGTAAGCGATCAACAGGAGGCGACAAACGTAAAGTGGAAGTGCCCCAATTTACCCTTGTTGGAAATGCAGTTCCTCCATTGATGGCGAGAGCTGTAGCAATGGAAATATTAAAGAAGATTCAGTAAATTCACTCCATGAGTTCACTACAGATTATTGGTACTACAAAAGATTTGAGGACAAATACTACTGTTCTTTACGCTCAAATAAAAATAGCGGATTATTTGCCTTTTGTAGGAGATGATTTCGACAGGTTTGAAATCCAACGAAAGAAAGAATCTCATAAAGGTTATAAACGTCTTAAGAAAGACATTGAATTGGGAGCACTCATCCCTACAATAACACTTGCAGTTGAGCCTTCAATAGTTCCTGAGTATAAGGAGCTGGTAGAAAGCGAAAACTCGAATGCAATAGTTGATAAACTATTGTCGGATCCAGAAAAGATCTATATTCTTGATGGGCTTCAAAGAACTTACATTATCAAAGAAATCGTTTCGGCTGGCGCATTGCTGAATGAAGATCAACAACTACTTCTCGAAATCTGGCTGGAATCTAATATCAATCATCTAATCTATAGATTGATTGTACTTAACTCTGGACAAAAGCCAATGTCGATGAGGCATCAGATTGAACTACTATTCATTACGATGCGAGAAACACTCACTAACGAAATTCCTGACTTAACAGTTTTAAGGGAAAGTGACGAAACCGTACGAACAAAAGCGAAAGAATTTCCTTTTGAAAGACTGGTTACCTCTTACAAAGCGTTTTTAACTAAATCTCCAGAAATTGATAAGGACAACATTATCGCTGAAAAAATAATTGAAACCGACATATTAGATTCTGAGGAAGAGTTTTTATCTGCGTCTTTTCTCTCCTTTAAAAGGTACTTGATTATTTACTGTCAACTAGACGGTGAAGTTTATCGCATATATCACGGCTCCACCCTTAATAAATACAGAAACTGGCTGGCAGATGGTAATGTTATCAACTCTTTTTTTGCCGCTTTAAGCAAAACGCTTTTGAATGAATCCAGAGAAGCCGCCATCACCAAATCTCTATCCACCTTGCTCGATAAGCTCCGCAGCTCTAACCTTGGTGACGATCCTTTAGAGTTGACAAAATATTCAGAGCTGCGTTCGGAGAAAGCTAACCCTAAACTTTACAATGTTGGGTTCGCTACACGAAAATTACTGACGAGTGCTTTCGTTGAGTTCTTCAAATTTGAAGGTGAACAGTCTCTTGGCGATTGTTGGCTGATAAGTTCTGCTGAGCTATGACCGATATTACCTTTATTGAACGCACACTGTATGCACAATTCAATGAGATATCGACTCCTGAGGTGGAGTTTGTTTCCTCTTATCTAACCATCTGTGACTGGATTCCCTTACCAATTTTAGTCTCGAAGTCCTTTGATAGATCCTCAAGTCCAGTTGTAGTAAACGAAAGAGGGGACGAAATTGCCGAACTTATTTTCGTTAAAGATGATTACATCGAAATCGCTGGACTTCCGCTTAAGAAATTTATTTGCCTAATAAAGGAGTATCCGTTTGAAACTATTGCAGACAGTCATTATACCTTCACATGGGATTATGTGCTGGTCATGAAAACACATTTGCAGGAATACATTAGTAATTTCAAAAAGAATTCTGCAGTGTGGGGAAGCTATCTTCACCAAGACGATTTGCCTAATAATGTTTTCGTTAGAACAAAGGGGGTGCTAAAACTGAATGCCATCAAGGGCATTTCAATCGATAGACCGATATATTTAGATACTCTTGAACTAGCAATAAGGGAAAGTAATCCATTCAACCGATTTCTAAAACTTTACCATCTACTGGAACTCAACTTCGATATACATACTGCAGAGAAGCTTAGCCGTTACTTGTCCCTTGGCAACAAGGAAAAAGAAATAAGCAGCACCTTGAAAGACTACAATCGGGAAGACTTAGATAGGCTGAGGTCTCTGCTAGCAGAACACCTTGACTGCAATAAGATTATTCCGCTATTGAATGAAATCAGAAATTACGTTCTTATTGCTGAACAAATGTTTTACGTATTCGGAAAAGATTCCAACCCACTTAAGCAAAAGAAGCAGTTTGATCAAATATTATCACGAGGGGGCTTTGCTGAAAGCCACGTTAATGCTGTTTTAGGAAACAATAGATTCGCTGATTTCATTCCTAAAATAACTTCTTACTGGATCTATCGTATAAGATCGAGCATTGCTCATAATAAGCTCGGCGAGTATTTGATCACAAGTGCAGATGAAAGTTTCATGCTGGAATTTGCAGAACCGCTGTTAAAAGAAGTGGTAATCGACTGTTTTAAATCTTAATCAAAGTTTTAAATAATAGCTTTCTATTGGTCTTATCGATCCTGAACCCTGGTCCGTGATCCCTCCTCTTTCCATTGACGATATGAGCCTTCCAATCAAAATTGATTATGTCTCTTTCAACAAGGGAAACGAACTCTGAAAAGAGTGGTTTTGTTGTCAATTCGAAATTATAATAATCGAAATAAATTCTGCCATCCACTTCCAGTTCATATGCGTCCACCCATAAGGTTGCAGGGTGTTTAGTTTCTAATGCGTTTTTGAGAGTATCATAGTGCCATCCACAAACATCGTCATGTATTTTGTTCCGACAAAATCGTTGATACATTATCATATTAACGCTATCAGGAACTAAATACAGTCCATGTGTATTAGGGATGGTAGTAATGTTATTCTTCAACGCTATTCTGCCCAACTTATCCTTAGTTCCGAACCTAAGAACAACATCTCGTACAGTTTTATACTTGCTGATCTCCTTATCCTGAACTTTTGAAAAAAGAGAGTCCTTTGTTTTACCCTCCCGCTTCGATTTTAGTTCAATTCTCCCCAAATAATCTGGAGTCCTAAGGCTGTTCACTTTGATGCCTAAAAACCTTTCTAATGTTAAACCCACATCTTTGGGAGCCCTTTTGTAAGGAGAGACACTTTCCAGCGCTCCGATTTGCCTCAAAATTGCTAAATCCTTTTTCATATGCACAATTGTCCTTTCTTGTTCAGGATCTTCAAAAACTTGCACAAGCAATCCTTGAACTGCCTTTACGGAAGTTAGAGGAATAGCGATTAATGTATCTTGGACAATGGTGAGATATACCAATTCGTTTTCACCAACGTATTTTTTTAAGTTGTATAACCAGAATCGAGGATCCCCATTTTTAGTTTTTGGCCTGTAGAAACTTACTTTAGTTTCGATTATTTCGCCTTTTATAATCAAACCCCGTCTATACTCCTTTGCCCCCCCTGGAGTCAAGCTGTTAAAATCAATAAGTTGATTCTGAAATAAGATTTTACGCAAAGCCTCCGATGCATCAATAATTGATTTGTCCAACATCGTCTCCGTCATACGGATAAGGGCAAATTCATTTAAATTGTAACTGTTTACCGATTCAATAACTTTGCTTTCTTCTGCTGTGGGCTTGAAAAGCGGATTCATAATAAATGCACTTAGAGTTGAGGCAACAAATTATACATAATGGCCGAGGTTTACAAACAATTGCTGCAAAATCCAATACCGCCCAATTCATTTCTTTAGCGCTCGCGTGGTCTACTACTTTGTAAGACAAATCCTGTAGGTAAGGATCATACCTAATATCCGCCATAGTCCTCGGCCCAAAGAACCTCTCTAACACCCTAGCCATATTAACATCAATTAAGGGACTTGGTTCATCAAAAATCACAAGCTCAATAGCATTAGCAATGTACTGCCCGATGAAAGGTATCGCTTCTAACTCTTCCCTATCTCTGGGCAACCTACCATTTCTCTTAACCATCTCTTGTGCAAGCTTCTTGAGACGAATCGATCTCTGGGTGTATAGCCCAACAGGTTTAAGATGTTCGGCGATGTCTAAGACATCTGCATTCGCCAGTGCCCGCCAATTAGGGAAATGACCAACAAAGATTGGAAAGAACTTAGCCACAGTTTCTGCCTTGGTTCTCTGAAGTAAAACCTCAGCTATTATGTACTGGTAATTAGTTAGTCCCTTACGCCTCCAATAGAATCTTCTTCCATCAGTAGCATACCATTTAAG
>JAEZDR010000119.1 GCA_023433265.1 Bacteroidota bacterium
GGATAAACCAAGCAATTTGGCAACTATTTTCAAACCCACTCACACAACAGGTTGATAAACAACAATATTTTTGACTAGATTAACAACTGGTTGTCGAAAACCGTGGGATATAAGATAAGAACTCCTCCCCATTCTTACTTTATTGAGGGCGTCTTGCCTGCTGCTTGGCAGCAGATCCTAATTTTCTAACGCTTAAACGTCTATGCTATAAACGATTACCCGCCTCTTCAAACATGGTTTTCAAACTGAGCTTAACCTGGGCAGTGCCGAAGGCAATTATCGGAGAGGAAAAGGAATCCATTCTTCAAAAGTAGGACGGGGGTTGACGCAACAGAACAGTCGGCAGGGTTTCAGGAACGTTTGTGGCAGGTTTGCAGCAGGTTTCGGCAGATGCCACACTGAGCAATCTGCTAAGTGCGCAAGTTGTAATTTGCATGAAGAAACCATCCAAAAACTAAAAGCTTATCTGCAGTTCAACCGCAATAAATTTTAAATATGCAATCAACCGCAACCACAGCCGACCATTACATAGCAGGTCTACCCCCCGAAAGAAAAGAGGCGATGGAAAAGCTTCGGAAAGAAGCTTTAAAAAATCTTCCGAAAGGCTTCAAGGAAGTTATGGGTAATGGCATGATGAGCTATGTAGTACCGCATTCCATTTACCCGGCCGGCTATCACTGTAAGCCCACCGATCCACTACCCTTTGTGGCGTTTGCCAACCAGAAAAACTTTATTGCTGTGTACCACATGGGTATTTATGCTGAACCAAAACTGCTCGACTGGTTTGTCGCTGAATTTCCTAAGCACACAGACGCAAAGCTGGATATAGGTAAAAGCTGCATCCGCTTCAAAAAGCCAGAAAAGATCCCTTTTAAACTCATGGGCGAACTGTTAAGTAAAATGACCGTGCAGCAATGGATTGATAAGTATGAGGCAGTTTTGAAGAAGCAGTAAAGGATTTTGTTTTAGTCTAACAAAATCGCTACCTCGCAACTCGGCCGATATGCAGAAGTCTTATACATCCAAAGATCTTATTTCTTTAACCCTTGACAAAAACACTAAACTAGGCGATCTGCGTAAGCTGGCCGCCGCCATTAAAAAGGATCACGCTTTAGCTATACAACTATGGCAGTCAGGGGGCTTTATGACGAGGCAACTATCCATCCTTATCATGGATAAGAAGTTGTTGCAAGAGGCGGCGATTAACAAACTGGTAGAGGACATTGATAGTCATCCACAGCAGGAAAAACTACAATTGATTGACTGGCTGATGGCTAACCAACTTATGAAAGACAAGCAAACAATTGCAATTATTGAAAGCTGGGTAAACAGTAATTCAATACTAAAGAGGCGAGTATTCTGGTATTACCAGGGCAGGCTTAGATGGGTAGGGCAAACGCCTCCTAACAATACCGCGCAATTACTGGAGTTGATAGAGGCGAGAATAGCGAATGAACACCCCGATGTGCAATGGGCCATGAACTTTACCGCAGCACAGGTTGGCATTTTTGACAGCAGCTACCGCAGCCGTTGCATTGCCCTTGGAGAAAAGACGGGATTATACAAGGACGAGGTAGTTGCTAAGAACTGCACTCCCAACTACCTGCCGAAGTATATTGCCATACAGGTAGCCAAGCTTGAAAAAACCAGCAAGTAACGGTTTGAATAATTCTATACCTACAACTCTTTATGGCTGATATATCTGCCTGCAGGAACCATCCACACTTTTCTCTACGAACCATGAGAAGGGTAACAGAGCACAATTGATTCGCCTCGGACCCCGGCTTTCATATGTTCCGAAAGTAACATAGCCAACCTGTTATGTTACTTTCAAGCAGAAAAGTAAAATAATTGAAAAATAGTTTACCTTTACTTCCTCCCCACAAACAAACGAGTTGATCTATCTAGAAGACTATAAATCAGGGCATTACGAGAAGGGACTATCCTACCGGTATTTTGTGCCGTGTAAAATTAATGATGAATGGACTTGGACAACGCCCGAAATCTCGTCCCTTCTGGAAAAGGCGGCAATAAGACTGGGAGAATTGAACTCATTTGCCCGTTTAGTTCCAAACGTTGGCTTGTTCATTCAACTCCACGTAACTAAAGAGGCCGTAGAATCCAGCAGAATTGAGGGCACCCAAACTAATATGGATGAGGCTATTCTTCCGCAGGAAGAAATAGACCCGGAACGACGGCTTGACTGGAAAGAAGTACATAATTACATCGTCGCGTTGAATGAAGCGGTAAAAGACTTGGAAAATCTTCCGCTATCAAGCAGGGTCTTGAGAAAAACCCATGCTAAATTGTTACAAGGCGTGCGTGGAGAACATAAATTACCCGGCGAATACAGAAGAAGCCAAAACTGGATCGGCGGAATTAGTTTATCAGACGCAGCCTTCATACCCCCTCATGATAAATATGTGGACGAACTTATGGGTGATTTAGAAAACTTTCTCCATAACGATCAGGTAAGCGTCCCATCGCTGATAAGGGCTGCAATAGCGCACTACCAGTTCGAAACCATACATCCATTTTTAGACGGTAACGGAAGGATTGGAAGGTTACTTATTACTCTATACCTGGTCAGCAAGGGCATTTTAGAAAAGCCATTACTTTACCTGAGTGCATATTTCGAACAGAATAAAAATCTTTATTACGATAACCTCACTCGGGTAAGAACCCATAGCGACCTTAGGCAATGGATCAAATACTTTCTTGTGGGTATAGAGCAAACCTCGGCAGAAGCAGTTGAGAAACTAAGAAGGATGTTAGACCTGAAGTCTCAAATTGAAGCTGAGTTAAATTCGGAACTAGGAAGACGAACCTCAACTTCCCTTCTGTTGCTTCATCACCTGTTTAAGAACCCTTCTATAACGGTTGAAAAAGCAATGGAGGCATGTAATATTTCTTATAAATCAGCAAACCAGCTTATCGAAGTCTTTGAGCAGAGAGGATATCTGAAAGAAATTACAGGTAAGAGTCGTAACCGCATGTTTGTTTTCCATGAATACGTTAAGTTGTTTAACCACTAAGGAAACTGGCTGTTATCTTCCTAAAGTAACATAGCAAAACGCCTTATTTTACTTCGAAGCCAAAAACTAACATAACAATAGTTTTCCTTTTATAGCGATAACAACGAAGCATTTTACTATAGGTTTTCAACCATCCCTGCCACAAGAGCCATACTTTTCATTTTATGTTCAAGATGGTAAACATGGCTTGCTATCATTAGCTCTTTCACATTTGTATGCTCCAGGAACAGATTCAACTGTGGCTGTATCGTAGCAACAGATCCTATAAAAGAGTATTTCATCATTCTTTTAACTGCAGCTTCTTCCGCATCATTCCAATCGGGTTCGCCGGTACCGGGAGGTTGCAGCGGCATGCGGGTGTTCCTGATAAGGTTTAATGCCATCTGGTAAAAGGATCTAGCTAGGTGGTGTGCCTCTTCATCTGTATCAGCGGCAATTATATTTACGCATGCAAGGCTGTAGGGTTCGCTGAGGAATTCCGCAGCCTTGAAGTTTCCCTTGTAAAGCAATAAAGCATGCTCCAGGTAATCCGGCGCAAAATGAGAGGCAAAGCCGAAAGGCAACCCGAGGTATGCAGCAAGTTGTGCACTATAGTTACTGCTACCCAGCAGCCACACGGGTACTTGGGATCCTTCGCCGGGAATAGCGCGTACTTTAGCTTCAGGGTCGTGAGGCTGCAGGAAATTAATTAACTCCATAACATCTTTCGGAAAGCTGTCCACACTATCGTGCATACTTCTTCTCAAAGCACGGGCGGTGAGTGGGTCTGTACCCGGAGCGCGGCCGAGGCCGAGGTCCACTCTTCGCGGATAAAGGGCTTCAAGTGTTCCAAACTGTTCAGCTATCACCAAAGGCGAGTGGTTGGGCAGCATGATGCCTCCGGCACCAATGCGAATGCTTTTTGTATTGCCACCAATATGTGCCAGCAAAACTGCGGTGGCTGCACTAGCCACACTTTCCATGTTATGATGTTCGGCTAACCAAAAACGTTTGTAACCCAGCTTTTCCGCTTCCTGCGCCACAGCTACGCTTTTATAGAAGGCATCAGCAATAGTGTCGCCGGCAGCAACGGTAGCAAAGTCAAGAACGGATACAATAGCGGGGTGCTTCATAGTGTTACAAAGAAAAGCAAACACCCCTGCAGTGCAGTTGAATAAGAAAATATTTTGTTCTAAAGCTTAGTACAATAACCGATTCATTTGTTCGCTATATGTAACATCAGGCGAAAACAAACGAGATGTGTATGAGATCCCCATGAAGATATAGCGTAAATCAGGCGTTTACTTGCCTAATCGTTTGCCTACAATTGATAAAGCGCCAAGCTCCCTGCGTTCATTATACAGGATGATAGCGATGTAGGCAAGAAGAAACAAAGTCCCAATGGCCAGGCGTAAGAGCAAATGATTAACGGAATCGTCAATAAGATTGAAGACGGCCCACCATATTGCGGCTAAGGCCATATACACGGAAAGCTTACCCACGTTGTAAGGCACGGGGTAGTTGTTCTGTCCCCAGAAATAACTTATCACCATCATGCTTCCATAGCAGAAGAAATGCGCCCATGCGCAAGCTAAAAATCCGTATCGCGGAATGAAGAAATAGTTTATTATAATCGTAACCACTGCGCCAATAATTGTGATCCATGCACCGGGAGATGTTTTGTTAGACAGTTTGTACCAGATGCTGAGATTATAATAGATACCGAGAAAGATGTTTGCAAATAACAAAATGGGTACAATGTGTAAACCCCTGTACATATCAGGGTTCTGAATGAAGTACTTCAACACATCGAGATAAAGCATAACAAAAAGAAACATGATGCAAAGTGTGATGACGAAGAACTTCATCACCCTCGCATACACATTAGGTGCATTACCAGATGACGCCTGTTTAAAAAAGAAGGGCTCTGCGCCCATTCGAAATGCCTGCACAGCAAGCGTGATAAGAATAGAAAGTTTGTAAACCGCAGAATAGGTTCCAACCTCTGCCTTTGCGGCTGCCTCGGTGGCTGCTGGCACCCAACGCAGCAGCATAATGCGGTCCAGCGTTTCGTTTATCATTCCTCCAAAGCCTGCAATTATCAGCGGTGCGGAATAAAGCATCATTTCCTTCCATAAGGCTACATTGAAACGGAAGCGTAGCGATTGGAATTCCTTTAATAAGAGAAGTGCAGTAAATGCCGCCTGTATCAGGTTTGCCAGTAGCACATAACCAACCGCCCAATCTCTTCTATAATACTGGGCTATGAGGCCATCGGGATCATTTGCTGAAAGCTTAGGGCAAACGCTAACAAAAAAGTAAAGGGCCGCAATGTTTAGCAGGATACCCCCTATTCTAACCATTGCGTACTTCACAGGCCTTTCATCCTGCCTCAGCTTGGCAAACGGTATAGCGGTTAGCGCATCCAGGCCTATGATGATTGCCGATAAAGTGATGAATTCCGGGTACCGACTTAGTTGTAACAGGTCAGCCAAAGGGTGCCTCAGCAGGATGAGCAGTGTGGTAAGCACCACGGTGCTGCCAAGGAGCGATATCATTGAGGTATGAAAAACGTCTGCTTTATTATGTTGTTTATTGCTAAACCGGAAGTAGGCCGTCTCCATCCCGTAGGTGAAGATCACGTTCAGGAAAGGAATGGCAGCATACATCACCGACATCTCTCCATAGGTTTCTTCCAGGAACTTGAAGGTGAGGTAAGGGGTTAGCAGGTAGTTGATAAACTTGGCGAAGATGCTGCTTACGCCATACCATAATGTTTGACCGGCAAGTTTCTTTATACTCAAGCTGCTGGATTGATGTTGCAAAGGAAATGAATAGTGAATAAAGAAGCTGACTCGATATTCGGCTATCGTCTGTCACCGGGTTACAGCTACCTGTCTTTAGGTATGAAAGGGCAAAGGTGAAAGCATTATCTATAGCGGAGCAAACCGTTGATCTACAATGAAAGCCGAATCGGTAAGAGCATTAAGGAAAGCAGTAAGTTGTCCTATTTCGAAATTACTAAGGGGTATTTTGTTCTTTACAAGCGGATCGGTTGTGGGGCCATCAACCACGCTACTGCGGTAGTGGTCAAGCACGTTGAAAATAGCCGGAAACCGGCCATCGTGGCCATAGGGAAAGGTTAGCTGCACATTGCGAAGGCTGGGCACCATAAACTTCAGCGAATCTGCTTTGTTGCCTGTGAACGCCATGCGGCCTTTATCCTTTAAGACAGGATGTTCGGGCATGCCTATATTGCGGTAACTTAAATCAGTAAACAACGGCTCGGTATGGCAGTTGGCGCATTTGGTTTTAAAGATATCGTAGCCAAGCCCCTCGGCCAGCGTAAAGCTTGCTTCCCCCCGTTTTACCCTGTCGTACTTACTGTTGGCACTCACCATCGTAAGCATGAACTGGCTTAGCGCCTTCATCATCTTCTGTTCGGTAATTTCCTCGCTACCGAAGGCGGCTTTAAAGAGATTCCTGTATTCAGCGTCAGCCTGCAGTTTTGCTATAACGTCCTGAATGGTTTCGCCCATTTCGTTAGGGGCTGTAATAGGTAGTACAGGCTGGTTGTCAAGATCTTTAGCGCGGCCATCATGCATCATTTCCTTGCGCCATGCCAGGTTGAATAAGCCCTGTGCGTTGCGGCTGGTAAACTGGTTGTTTATGCCATGGCTGAAATCATGGTCAAACGTGGCAAAGGCTGCAAACTGCTGGTGACAGCTTGCACAGGGAAAGTTGCCATCCTTGCTCAGCTTACCATCGTAAAATAATTTACGGCCAAGCAGTATTCCTTGATCTGTAAGGGGATTGTTATTGAAGTTGTACAGCGGTTCCGGCCAGCCCTGTGGAACCTGTAACTCCACCTTCGAAGCTTTAGGGGTGCCATCGGTTTTGCTGCACGACTGTACCAGTAAAACTGACAACAAAACAGCAAGGAATAATATGAAGCAGGCAGATTTCATGCTTAGATGCCCGATAAATTTATCTTCTTACGACCACTTTTCTTGTCCGACTGTTGCTTTTTAACATCCAGTCTCTTTTGTTTTACCGCCTTGGGCACCTTGGTGGCTATGCGAGCCTTCTTTTTTTTCAGTGCCTGGGTAATCAACTGATGTATCTTTTTGATAGCATGTTGTTTGTTAGCCAATTGGGTTCTATCAGCCTGGCTCTTAACCAGTAGTGTGTTATCGCCCGCTATCCTGTTGGCTAGTTTTTCCTTAAGCAGTGCTTTTTGCTCTTCTGTTACAAGCTGCGACGCATCTATATTCCAGCGCGCCTCAACCATGGTTTCTACCTTGTTTACGTTTTGCCCTCCCTTGCCGCCGCTGCGGGCTGTTTTAAATTCTATCTCCGGCGTTATGTTTATGTTCATGGGTTAGTATATACGCGTTTTACAGCAAAAGTAGTTGCTCGCGCATTGTATCTTCATGGCTGGTAAAACAGTCTGGGAATGAGAGTGGTTATACAGAGAGTGTCAGCGGCATCGGTTAGGGTAGATGGCAAAGAAACAGGAGCCATCGGCACCGGGTTGCTGGTGCTGGCAGGTTACGAAGATGCTGATACTGGCGAAGACATTAGCTGGATATGCAACAAGACGGTGAACCTCAGGGTTTTTGACGATGAAGAGGGAGTGATGAACAAGAACTTACAGGATGTGGCAGGAAATGTTTTGCTGGTCAGCCAGTTTACGTTGCACGCAAGCACTAAAAAAGGTAATAGACCATCTTACATTAAAGCTGCTAAGCCCGATGTTGCGATACCACTATACGAGCAAACCATAAAGACGCTTTCAGAACTTCTAGGTAGGGAGGTGCAAACGGGACTGTTTGGTGCCGACATGAAAGTAAGCCTCGTGAATGATGGGCCTGTAACGATTGTGATGGATTCAAAAATGAGAGAGTAGGGCGTAAAGCAGGGGTTGGCTCTAACGGGTGCAACTTAAACGGGGCAAGGCACACTTTCTCCATCTCCCCCAAAATCAACACGTTTTTGGGGGGCAAGTCCGAGGCAAGTCCGAAGCAAGTCCGAGGCAAGAGTGTAGCAAGAGCGTCAAAAGCCCTTCAAACAGCTATCCTTGCGAGGAGCGAGGAACGAGCGACGTGGCACTCTCTGTCCTCCGGAGCCCACCTCCCCACCGACCTCTTCAACCTCTTTCCAAAACGGTCCTGTCTATAATCTATGTACTAAGTACTATGTACTATGTACTAGTTCTCATCTTCTCCTCCTTTTCCCCAAACATACACCCCTCTAAAAACCTACTTTCCCGTTCGTTCCGTTTTATTCCCGTTTGTTCGGAATTATTCCGTTTTGTTCCTGATTATTCCGTTTTGTTCGTTTTATTCCCGTTTGTTCCGGATTTTTCCATTTTCTACTTACATCTTATTGATTATCAGCAAGGCTTCAGTATGGAACTATTTGCTATTTAGCCGAAGTCTCCACCCAACCAGGTTGCTGCAGCCGTACGTTATTGCCAGTACACTCAAACTCATGCAGGGCATTAGGATGGCTGCAATCATAGGCGACATAAGTCCCTGCACCGATATGCCGATGCCTACGAGATTGTAAAGTATTGATGTAATAAAAGCTGCCCAAACGATTACTTTGTTGGCCTTGCACACTTTAATAAACTGCAGTAGCCGGGGAAGTTGATTTGCTTCCATTATACCATCAGCAGCAGGACTAAAATTGTTGCTGTTTTCCGTTACTGCAATACCCACATCCGCCTGCTTTAATGCCCCTGCATCATTGAGGCCATCACCTATCATCATTACTTTCCTGCCCTGCTGCTGCAGGCGTTTCACAGCTTCTAACTTATCCTCCGGCTTTTGATTGAATACAAGATGTGCATCAAAGCCCAGCATATCCTGCAATGCCTGGCGCTCGCCACTGTTGTCGCCACTGATGACTGCAAGATCGTATTTACCCTGCAG
>JAEZDR010000152.1 GCA_023433265.1 Bacteroidota bacterium
GTATTGTACCATTGTTGACGTACCTACAACTACAACAAAAAAGCAAAGCGAATATCCAAGCCAGGTAATATAACGGGCCCGGACAAAAAGAAAGGTAATGATTCCCAAAATCCCATAGCACAATGCCGCATTGGGTTTCATAGCGGTCCATGTACTCGTTTTCAGCGGATCAATATCAAACATCCGCCCAACCAGCGAACTTACGGAAAGAAGAATAGATACCAGCGATGCGAAAATGGTATACGTGGCAAAGCGTTGGCCAGGGCTGTTTTCTACTACAGTTTTATATTTTAGGTTCAAGGTTGTGGAGATATCCATAAAACGACTGAAAAATTAAAATATGAACCGAATACCATACATGACTAACATCATATTTCAAATCAGGAATTATCCAAGGAGGTTATAATTTAATTAAGTAAGTGTTTATACTTATGGTTATACGTAGAAGATACTAACTGTATATCGTCCTGGCTCTGTAACTCTACTTCGTATTATGTAAAAACAGAAAGCCGGGCATGTGCCCGGCTTTCTGTGCGTATAAGGACTTAGTTACCGTATTCGCTCAGAAACTTAATCCGCATAATTTTCAGTTGTTCCCAATTAAAATCTGCGTCAGCTAATTCTTCCTGAGCTACCTCCAGAGAGGAAGTTTTACAGCTTTTAAAATAGTCAATGATTTCATCCTGCTCATCTTCTGTAAGCATGTCTTCAATGGCATAGTCAAGATTGAGCCTTGTACCGCTAGCCACGATAGTTTCCATTTCTTCCAACAAGGAATCAAGTCTCAAGTCCTTGTTCTTCGCAATAACATCAAGGGATATTTTTTTGTCTACATTCTGAATAATGTAAATCTTGTTGCTGCTTTTATTGGCAACCGACTTCATAATGAAATCATCCGGCTTCTCTATATCATTTTCCTCTACGTATTTGGCAATCATATCTACGAAAGGCCTGCCGTACTTTAAGGCTTTTCCTTTACTTACACCCTGACACTTTTCAAGTTCTGTTAATGTGGTTGGATACATCGTTGCCATGTCTTGCAGCGAAGATTCAAGGAACAATACAAAAGGCGGGAGGTTTTTCTTCTTGGCCTCTGTATGTCTTAACTCTTTCAACATGCCAAACAACTTGTCGTCAGCAGCAAGGCCGTTGGCACCACCCTCGCCCTCCTCATCGTCTTCGTTGGCATCATCGAAGGTATTATTAAGGGCAATCTTCAACGACACGGGCTTTTTCAGGAACTTCTCACCTTTCTCGGTAAACTTCAGCAAACCATATTCCTCAATATCCTTTTTAATCAGGTTGCCGAGAAGCATTTGGCGAAGAAGACTATTCCAAAAATGTTCATCTTTTTCCTTGCCAATTCCAAACTCTTTCAGCTTCTCATGCCGGTACATGGTTATTTGGGGCGTTAGCTTGCCTATTAAGACATTCACTACATAATCAGTAACAAACCGTTCATCAAGGGCCTTAATTACTTTGAGCGCCTGAACGGTTTCGTCCCTGGCTTCTATCTTTTCCTTAGGGTGTAAACAGTTGTCGCAGTTACCACAGTTTTCCTGGTCTATGTCCTCACCAAAATAGTGCAGGAGTATCTTCCTCCTACACACCGAGCTTTCAGAATAAGCTACCGTTTCATTGATGAGCTGGGCTCCTACTTCGCGCTCACTTAGCGGTTTATCGCGCATGAGGTGTTCCAGCTTTGCAACGTCCTTATGGGAATAATAGAGAATACATTTTCCCTCCAAGCCGTCTCTGCCGGCCCGGCCGGTTTCCTGGTAATAGTTTTCAATGCTTTTAGGAATGTTATAGTGGATTACAAAACGGATATCTGGTTTATCGATTCCCATTCCAAAAGCAATCGTAGCAACAATCACCTGTACATCTTCATTAAGGAATTGATCCTGCCTATCGGCCCGCAACTTAGACTCAAGGCCCGCGTGGTAAGCTACAGCTTTGATGTTGTTTGCTACCAGCAATTCTGCGAGTTCCTCCGTTGTTTTCCGATTAAGAGTATAGATGATACCGCTTTTCCCTTTGTTCTGACTTATAAAGCGGACGATGTGTTTTACGGTAGTTTCTTTCTTAACCTTAGGCTGTATCTCGTAGTAAAGATTACTCCTGTTGAATGATGATATAAAAATCTTAGGATCTCTTAGTCCAAGGTTCTTAACGATATCACTCTGCACTTTGGGAGTTGCGGTAGCTGTTAATGCAACCACGGGAACCACCGGGTTAATGATGTCCATCATCTCCCTTAGCCTGCGGTATTCAGGTCTGAAGTCGTGGCCCCACTCGGAAATACAGAGCGCCTCATCCACGGCAAAGAATGAAATGGTAAGATCGCTAAAGAAATCAAGGTTTTCCTGCTTTGTTAGCGTTTCCGGAGCCACATACAAGAGCTTGGTTTTACCAGCTATGAGGTCGTCCTTTACCTCCCGCTGCTGCGTCTTGTTCAATGATGAATTCAGAAAATGTGCAACATTGTCGTTTTCGCTATAACCGCGCACCAAATCCACCTGGTTCTTCATTAAAGCAATGAGCGGGCTAACAATGATGGCGCATCCCGGCATTAGCATAGCCGGTAGCTGATAACAGAGACTTTTACCTCCACCGGTAGGCATTATTACAAATGTATCCCTGCCATTCATTAATGTATTTATCGCTTGTTCCTGGGTGCCTTTAAATGCATCAAAACCAAAGTATTGTTGAAGGCCCTGATGTATGTCGTAGTTATGATGTTTTAGGGTTCCATTTAACTTTGAGGGAGTAACCTGAGTCTTTGTTTTCCTGGTTGTTTTTGGTAGTACGGTGGGGGCTGCTTTCTTAGTTGCCATTTCAAATTCTATTTTGCCCTTATCGGGCCTATATTTTAGGTAAAGTACTAATTTTCTTTCAAACCAGCACTTAATATTGTCGCTATAAATCGTCAAAAAAACTACTGCTGGAAAGCAGGGTGTTTTTGAAGGGAGACGAAGTTACCTTTAAACAAATTAGATACTTGTTAAAGTTTACCTTTGCACGCGATGAACCCATCAGTAAAGGAAATAGCCTTGAAGACCATTGAGATAGAAGCAGAGTCGGTAAGGCATCTCTCCAATTTTATAGATGAAAGCTTCAACAGTGTTGTTGCGTTAATAC